>JAJYGA010000173.1 GCA_021785255.1 Actinomycetes bacterium | reverse complement strand
TTGAAGACAAGCATGTTCCCAAAGGCATCAACTTACGCGCCAGCTTTCGCAGTAGCTGAGGTAAGAACTCTAAAGCGCTGTCAGATCTTCTTTGAACCATAGTACGCGCTCGGATAACATGAAGATCTATCATTTAAGAGATGGACACTCCTCGTCGGTCAAATCCTACTTCATCGTAAATATCGGCGGCAACTAGCAGCTCGGGAATCATAATGCCTGGTTTATCTACACCTAGAACGACCACGCAGACATACTCGATGTCTTCTTTGACGACCGCACCACGTCGGACTATACGCCCCACTGGAACGATAACAGTGGCGTCATAGTGGTTGTCACGAGAGACAGGAGCACCATGGGAGACTCGTGGACCGCGCTCTATCTCTAAACATGCCGAGATATCTCCAAGGTTGACTCCCGTAGAACGAAGATACGATCTCACCTTTTTACACGATCTCGTCCTTCCGGTAATCGAGATAGACTGGGCAACTTTTGACATTATCGAATCGACTAAGTATTGCACGTTTTCTTTCATTTCTCATAGAGCCGGCTACGGCCCCAAATTCTTGAGGCCGAGCACATCGGGTCTGCAAATGACTACCTTTACTGAATTGCTTGTCAGAAACAAAATGCCTTTAGCGGATCAATCTCCACCTTCGCGAGCTTGGCCCGGAACCTCTACAGACAGTCGATGGAGCATCCCTGACTTCGAGAACGAAATTAGAATCGACTACTGTCGTATCTCCAAGATACACTTTCATAGTGCGGTCGTTCACCTCCTGCATTCGATTCGTTCGATGACTATACGGAACTGCTCGCGGTATACGCCGTTGACTATGCCAACCGTTGCGTACCTCATCTTCTGGTCAACATTGGACTCACCGATATAGGGAGCCATAGCTACACCATCACTTTCTGCATTGGTCGCCGCAAACGCATCGGCAATTAAGGACTGCCACGATACTGCTCGAACAGCAGCTAGGCATCTTGATCTTCCCTTCCACTTAGTCCAGTTCCTCACAGGTCGTTCCCAGAGTACGAGAGATTGAAGCTCTTATTAGTGAGCGGGAAATCGGGTACAATCGTCGACTCAAGTGCAACAGGTAGTGCGGGCCAATTGAACCAAGACGGATCTACAACTTTAACTCTGCTGATCCTCAAGTCATCATCGATTTCGATACGAGTTGTAATCGCACCTCTCCAACTCTCAACGATACCCACACCCGAAACTGGAAGACCTTCAGATCGAGAAGGCAAATACCGCAAATCACAGTTGTATTCGAGGTCCTCGAAGTCTGTATTATTAAGGATCGATCCAATAATCTCTACTGACGCTTTGAACTCCTCCACTCTTTGTACAAACCTCGCTAATACGTCTCCTCCATCCATTATTTTCGGCGTGTAATCCAACGGGAAAAATGGGTGCTGGACTCTAGCGTCATTAGAGACACCGCTTGCCCTAGCGACTGGACCCAGACACCCCATTTGCCAAGCATGATCTTTGGCCAGGACGGATGTATTTGCAAACCTGTCTTTGACTAGTTTGTTCGATAAAGCTAAACCGGCAAGCTCCTCAACTTCAGTCGTTAACTTCCTAAGCTCCTCGATCTCTGGTAGGGAATTGAGTCGAACTCCACCCGGATAGACCGCTCCTCTCAATAACCTATGACCAGTGATCATCTCGTTCATCCTCAGGAGTCGCTCTCGTAGAGAAAGAGCATGGGAGTTTATAATGCCGAAACCGACATCATTACACAGTGCACCAATATCTCCAATGTGGTTATAAAGACGCTCCATTTCAAGGAGCATTGCTCTAACTCCTTGAACCCAGGACGGCTGTTCGACTCTCAGTGCATCCTCCACTGCCAAAGAGTAAGCCAAACCATGCGAAAGCGAGCTATCGCCAGAAACTCGCTCCGCTAGAGCCACCGCTTTTACAGGGTCAAGACCTTCAAAAAGTCTTTCTATTCCCTTGTGCAAAAACCATAGACGCACTTTGAGCTTGAGTATCGTCTCTCCCACCACAGAGAATCTAAAGTGCCCAGGTTCGATTATACCGGCATGAATAGGCCCAACCGGAATCTCATATACGCCCTCACCTTCAACTTTTAGGAAAGGAAAGAGGTCGGGATCCACTCCGAAAGGCGGGGTAACTCCTCTATCTTTTCGCATTGGATACCAACCCTGAGGCCATGACGAGTGACGGACCAGTCTTCTTGGAAGAGGATGATCTAGCGGGATCACGCCAAAAAGATCGTGCATCTCCCGTTCAAAACGACCTGCAGGATAAGAGATTGAAGCAAGGCTTGGAAAACTCAAATCGCTTTTATCAAGTGTGAGCCACAACTCCCGCTGAATCTCCGGATGTGCCGCCACAAATAAGTAGACGATCCGGATACTGTCTCCATCGTCACAGGCTGACACCAGTGCTAGGCGATGTCCACCATTGAGCAGATCAACTGCAAGCAAAGAGAGATTCGCTACAGTAACGCGTAAGGCTTGTCTAGATCTCCCAGCTTCAATCCAAGTTGCGCCCGGGGTCACGGTGACACCAACGAACTAGCCGAGATATGCAAAAATGGTATAACCATCTCTCCGAAAAACCCTAGTCCAAAGAGTGCTCCGATGCCAAGAACTAATGGAAGAACAAAATGAACGGAAAGCACCCAACTCGTCCCGTCCAGAGGAGATTCACCAAATAGCATGGTGACTCCAATGTGAGAAAATGATCCAAAGGCAAGCAACAAAAAGATGGCTGCCACAATTAGGGGGATTACTAGATGGCTAGAGATCATGCTATGGACAATCGTGACTTCCGTTCCGAACATGGCGAACGGAGGTAGTCCTACGATAGTCACCATACCTATAGCGATAAATGATGCAAGCCAAACAGATCGACGAGAAATCCCCGTAACCCTCTCCACTAACGTGGAAGAGGTCAACTGATGGAGTTGCCCTGCAGAGATAAACAAAACAGCTTTCCCGATACCATGCACTAGGATCTGAAGCAGAACTGCTTCAACAACCAACTTTGAGTTACCTGTAGCCCCCAAAGACAAAAGACCCATGTTCTCTATTGACGAGTACGCTAGAAGTCGCTTGTAGTCCCTTTGTCCCATCATGAGAAGAGCTGCCACAATTATTGACAAAAGGCCCAGTATCAAGAGGCCATTCTTGAAAAAACTCATCCCCAGGGCTGCGTCGCTGATTGACTTAAGTCGCAAAAGCACTGAAAACGCTACCGACAAAAGCACTCCACTCATCAAAGCCGACACCGGAGCCGGCGCTTGCCCATGGGCATCCGGAAGCCAGGTATGGAACGGCACCAATCCGGCTTTCGCACCGAATCCCAGAATCATAGCTGCCATTGCCAAACTCGTAATTGGAACTGGAAGCCTACTTGCATCGTGGGCAAGCACAGATAGATTCAAAGCCTCGCTTGATGGCACGTTGACAGATACTGCACCAAAGTAGATTAGAAGCGTACCTAACAACGCCAACGAAATCCCAAAGGAACAGATAATCACGTACTTCCATGCCGCCTCTATGGCTTTGGAATCCCCCTTTATCCCTACTAGAAATGCTGTAGAAATCGTTGTAGCTTCAATTGCCACCCAGATAATGCCCAGGTTATTGGCTATCACGACACAAGTCATAGCAGTTACAAATATGGAAAACAGAGAGCCATAGGTTCGCCGTTGGGAGAAGTTGAGCACACCATGCTCATCTTCTGCTGTCAGATAGCCAACGCTCGCCCAAGATGCTAAAAGAGACACCGATCCAACAACAATAAGCATCCACGCCGAGACTGCATCCAGACGAATAAGTCCGCCTAAGTAGTAGGTTGCAGAACCTGAAATGCCAAAAGCTAAAACTATCCCGCTTACAAGTATTACCAAGGAGGCAAGTACCTGCATCCAGCCGAACAGGAGTCTCCAACCAAAAGTAGCTATTAGCAACGCGCAAATAAGAGGTGCAGCAACAGATACGTACAAGATCACACTATTCATTCGTGCAATTCCCTTAACTCGCTCAGTTCAGTGTGAAGAATCTTTTCTTTCATCTTCCCGATTACCAGCACCAGAACAAGTACTAAAAACAAAACGTCTAGCGATATACCAAGCTCTACTACAAGAGGAACTCCCAGCGTTGCAATCAACGCCAGCCCAGAGAGGGCGTTGTCTAGGCATAAAAAGCCAATGAGTTGACTCAACGCCTTACTGCGAGTGATCATAACGAGAACTCCCACGAGGAAAGTGGCCAGTGGGAATGGAAGCAGAATAGTCTCGCCAAAGTGAGAGAAGCCAACTAACGGCTGGGCAATAAGAAAAGCAAGCAATGACAGTAAGGCAGCTGCTACCAAAGAACCAGATGTATTGAGCAGTGGCGAGGTCTCTCGCTCATTGACTGAACCAAGGAGTAACTGACGAAGGACCAGAGGTATTGCGACGACGCGTGTAGCAAGAAATAAAAACGCAACTAAATAAAGGCTTTTCTCGCCACTACGAAGACCTTCGAAAAGGGCAATTGCAACCAACATCAAGCCCTGGATCGAAAGGGTTTTTATCATTGCCATAAGATCCCTAAACCAAACCAGAAAGATAGCAAAGAGTAAAAGTCCAGCACTAGAAAGATCAATCAGTTTGAGATAAGACGAATCCGACACTTCCCCTCCTATCTCAATCCGACAGTGAAAAGGAATGATCCTGCTACCGCGAGAACAGAAATCACGAATGAACCAGCCAATAGTTCTGGAACCCGAAACAGCCTCAACTTAGCCATAAATACCTCAGTGAATGCAATTGCTGCACCAAATACTCCAACTTTTACCACTATCGCGACAAACGCGATAGCAAGACCGAGCAACGACCCTCCTGGTCTCGCAATACCGAATGGCAAAAACAGATTCGCTAATAGGGACAAAAATACAGCGAGTCGAATAGCACTAGCCCATTCCAGCAGAGCCAGTTTGGGTCCCGCATACTCAAGAGTCATCGCCTCATGAATCATTGTTAGCTCGAGATGGGTAGAGAGATTGTCGATTGGCAACCTAGAACTCTCAGCTAGGACCACTATCACCAACGCCGCCATTGCCAATGCATTTCCGGGGGAAACCGCCTGAAGTGGGTGCTGCATCAGGCCTTGAACAATAACACCGAGATTCGTAGAGTGAACAGGTATCGACACCGCGTAGACAGACATCAGAACCGTGGGCTCTACTAAAGCTAGAATCGTCATTTCCCGAGAAGCGCCCATTCCTCCAAAAGCCGTACCGGTGTCTAGACCCGCCAACACCAATGAGACCGTCCCCAAAAGCAAAATACCGACAAGAGCAAACAGGTCAGCATAGGGACCTCCGATGAGTGGTGAGAAAAGAACAGGGGTTATGGCGCCGGCTAATAGAGCAGCCCCAAAATAAACATAGGGAGCACCCGAAAACATTATCGTGGTTCCATTTGGGATAATATCGTTCTTTCGAAAGCCTTTCCGTACGCCTCGCCAGACCTGACCAACTCCTGGACCCTGACGTCCCTCTAAAAGAGAACGAATTTGGATCATTAGGCCAAGGAGTAACGGGGAAACCAGAGCGACAAACACAACTTGAAGGATGAGATCAAGGTAGCTCATTTGACCAAGATCCAAAACAAGACGAGACCAAAAATACCATACGCCAAGTAAAGGTGAAGGTTTCCTGAATGAGCTCGTCGCATCAAGGTTGAAAGAGTATTTATCCCCTGCATTATC
>JAJYGA010000137.1 GCA_021785255.1 Actinomycetes bacterium | reverse complement strand
CTCCCAAACTCCGGTCGAACGGGCAAATTCAAAAGTTATTGAAAACAAAGTTAGCGAATTAGCGCCTAAGAAGTTGAACGTGTCTTCGAGAAAGGCGATTCGTCGATTCGAGCTTTTGGCTGCGATTTTGCCTTTCTTGGGAAAGATCAAAGAGGCACACATATCCGATATTGCCAGGAGATTTCAAGTCAGCGAAGCTGAGCTTATTGAGGTTCTGGAGCACGCAGCGACATGCGGACTGCCTCCTTATACCCCAGACCAGCTGTATGAGATCATAGTTGATCCAGAAGAAGATCTTATCGAAGTTAGGGTGGATAGCGCATTGGCGGAGCCTCGTAAGTTGGAGTTTTCCGAGGCGCTCTTGCTTTCCGTTACTGCTAGAACGTTGGTAAACGCGGGCGTGAAAGACAGTGGCTCATTACGTTCAGCGCTGTCAAAGCTGAACTCTGTTATCTCGGAGATCAGCCTTCAAGATGACGACTTACTGGTCAGAGTAGATGATCCTAAGTACTTGGAGGAATTACAACGTGCTGTCTCTGAAGGATTGACAGTGGAGGTGGTCTACGACGGAGGCGGCGAGAAAAAAGAGAGAAGACTTCATCCGATCTTGTTGTTTGTTTATGAGGGCAAATGGTATGTTCGTGCACTAGATCTGGATCTCAAAGAGATGAGACACTTTGTAATTGAACGATTTACCTCTCTAAAGATTGAGGAGATGAGCTCCGGAAAGAAGCTCGTTCCAGACGAACTGCTGAAGTTTGACCCGTCGGATCCTTTCGCACTGAGACATGAAGCGATTGAGTTAAAGGCTTGGGTAAGTGTCTTTGGACTTAGAGTGCTCGATACTGTAGTGGGTAGTTATCTAGAGATACTTGATGAGTACGATGACAAGTCTTTGGTGAAGCTAACGGCGGTCTCTCCGGGATGGCTAAAGAGGATTTTCTTACGTCTTGGTCCTCACCTTGTCTTAGATGCGTCTGCTTCAAGCTTTGCACCGCTGCAACGATCTGCAGCTGAAGAACTTCTTGAGATTTACGTCTCCCGTTCGAGTGATTGATTTCTGATGATCTCATTCTTGGTGCTTGGTTACTTTTACTTTCGTAAAATTACACTGCATAGTATATGTTTTCAGACTTAAAGGTGTAAACGACTGACAAGGTTTCGATTTCTCCGCGCAAAGCGCAATTGCGCTACAGCTGGGTAATAACTGGCGATTTGGTTATTTTGACGAGTTTTCCTAACCGACTCGTTGCTCTGATGATATGGTGATTTGCATCGGCTTTGCCCTTATCGAAAGTATCTGTGTAAACGAGGGTATAGTTGAGAATTTTCCCTATAAGCCATCTTGACTTCGACTATTACTTCCAAAGCGAGCTGAAGGATCCTGTCGAAGCATCGATTGGAACGGTAATACCAAAAGCTCTGGGCAAGAAGCCGCTAGAGGTCGATGAGAGCGAGCATCTGTACGAGACCATGACAGATGAGAAAAATATTGGTTGTACGAAAAGAAAGAATGTCGCTTATGACATGGTGTTTGCTATGCCAAAGGCAGCATCGGTGCTTTGGGCACTATCTGGAGATGATCAAGCAAACGAGATCTTAAGAGCTCATGGCGAGGCGGTGGAGAACTCTATCCGATATCTTGAACTTACGGAGTCATGGACCAAAGTTGCTGGAATGGTTGTGGGTGCAGAAGAAATCAGAGCATTTGAATTTCGACATCTCCTGTCAAGAAACCAGGATCCTCATGTGCACTCTCATGTTGTATTGCTGAACGGAGCTAACTACGGCGGCAAAGAGAGAGCGCTCAACTCTGCCAGAGTTTACAAGATTCAACCCGTTTTGGAGATTATCTACAGACATGAGTTAGCTCGCTATCTTTACAAATCCATAGGATTCGGTCTGAGAGGATACATACTTGGTACCTTGCAACTGGGGAATTTGGACGAGAATGTAGTCGCTGAGTTCTCCACTAGGCGCAGAGAAGTAATTGATCGATCTAAAAACTTTGGTACAACCGCGAGATCTCGTCAAATCAGTGCTTTAAGCACACGAGGTCCAAAGACACAAATTGATCTTGGCGAATTACGCGTGAAATGGCATACTCAAGCAAGAAGTCTGGGTCTTTGTCCACAACTTGATGGAAGAGGGCCTTTGTTGGATTTTCACTTGACTCCGGTGTTCGTTTCACCTGTTTCAGATATTTTCCACTCTGAGTTCTTGTACAGATTGGGCAGCTCAAAGTCTATAGACATGTGGGAAGCATTGGCCAGTACCTGTGAATCCCTGCTCGATAGTTCGAGACGGTCTGAGGGAATCCAGTCCCCCAAACGCTCCGGCGTGTTGAACTTAGGGTTGGACGACAGAGGAGAAACTTACATGTTAGAACTAAAAGCGTTGGGTGGAGGAGCACTTTCTCAGATGGTTAGTGCAAAAATAAAGGAGTATTTCGAGTCGTTCGATTCATCATCGAACGAGGAAATTGTTCGCGAAAACCAATGCCTTAGCTCAGATTCAGCGTTGCTTAAGCGTGATGTGGGTCGAACCGTAATACTTGGACGCACTCAGAAGGAACGGGCTCACTTAGAAAGTCTTTCATCTGATTCTACAGAGGCCAATCTTCTGTTGGGTGGGGTAAATCTTCAGATGGGATCATTTTCTAGGTTGGCGTTTTCTCAAATCGAAGCAGCATGTGGCACTAAGATGATTCGGCGTCTAGTTAGACGATCTCAGTCTTTGACGCCTCCAAGTCCAGACGACTCCAAGCTCGAGGGAGCTGTAGCGCCCCTCATGACGTTAGATGACGTCTCTGCACATCTATCGGCAGAGGTCTTTCTCACTCGTAAAAGCGCCGTGGCATCAGCGCTATGGGAGACGCTTCATGCGTTACAGAATGGAAGTCCTGTCGCCATCCACGTCTTCAAGAATATTTCGGAAGCACAGAGTTTCAGACAAGAGATCGTTTCGATGGCTCAGAGTAATGCCAACTCAGTCCTAGATACAAAGTGGGGTAAAGTTCTGGTGGGGGAGTTGGTTGCCGTTCTTCCAGTGCAAAAAAGATCGTACCTATTTCGTATTGATGATCCATGCAGGACAGGTGCCAACATAAATCTTGTCTCCGCTAAAGGCGAGGTGCTTGAGATCGGAGATGGCTTTGATGGGAAGATACTGCCTCTTGCTGCTACAAAATCAGATTCTGTGGCCATCTCAAGACTGACCGAATATGCATCCCTTATATCAAGTGTCCGTATCTTTGACACACCTGAAGTCGAGCGATTTGACGCGATTAGATCATGGTCTTTCGAGACGAGGCTGAAGACATCCTTAGAAGCGCCGGAGTTCTCTTCGATTCGGCTTTTATTGATGGCACGCCTGGGTCGACTGGAGAATCTCGAGAATCTGAGTCTGGGAAGCATTGACGAGAACGCAGTCGCCAAGAGCTTTAATCCAGCTAAAGGTGTTGAGCTTGGGAAGTCAGTTAGAAGAGAGATTGATAGATCATCAAGGGTGAGACTACTTCTTATGCAACGGGGAATAACTTTCCGTGATGAGCTTAGAGAGATAGTCCGATCAAAAGGAGAGTTGGGTGTATCACGAGATATCTTCTTGGAAAAACTACATCACCGAAGTCCAAGTGACTTTGGCCGCGAACTGTGGTAGTTTTTGTATTGTTGGACGGTTATAAAACCTCCAACAAAGGTGATTTCTAGTGGAGTCTAGTTTTGGAGGGGACAAGTGAAGGTAGCTCTTACCGTCAACGACTTTTTGCAAAGAGGGGTGACGGTCTTCCCAGACCGTGTTGCTCTCGTCGATGAACCCGACGTTCCTGGTTCACTAGGGAGGATAACGTATAGGTCCTTGGATCGAAGAGTCAAGAATATGGCCAAAACGCTTGAGGAGATGGGTGTCGGCATCGGTGAAAGGGTTGCAATTATCTCTCCCAACGCAGGCAAGTTTTTAGTCTCGTACTTTGGTGTATCGGGTTACGGACGAATTTTGGTACCAGTAAACTATCGCCTTACACAAGAAGAGGTCGCCTATGTAGTTGAACACTCGGGCTCTCAAGTTGTGTTAGTAGACTATGAATTTGCTCATCTTGCCGCGGGACTGAATGTCAAAGAGGTCATTATCTTAGACGGCACTTCAGATGCGGAACTATTTCGAGAACTACCCGAAGGTGCTTCTCTTCCCACTGCATGGGATCCGGAAGAGGACTTTACCTGCTCGATCAACTACACCTCCGGAACGACTTCACGACCAAAAGGAGTACAACTGACCCACAGAAATGTGTGGACAAACGCTACCACTTTGGCTCTGCACACCTCCGTCACCGATCGAGACGTACTGATGCACACGCTTCCTATGTTTCACTGTAACGGCTGGGGCATGCCTTATGCGGTAACGGGACTGGGTGGTACCCATGTTATCCAGCGAAAAATCGACGGTGAATCGATACTTTCTCGAGTGGAATCCGAAGGGGTCACTTTAGCATGCGGAGCACCGGCCGTCTGGGCAGCAACGCTAAATGCCGCAGAGGAGCGTGTAAATCAGAACCGAGAGATACCGGGACGAGAAGAAGTTCGAATCGTAGTCGCTGGTGCTCCTCCTCCCTCCAAGGTAATCGAGCGTGTTGAAACGGAGTTGGGGTGGGAGTTTATCCAGATCTACGGACTCACCGAAACTTCTCCGTTATTGACGGTTAATAGAGCTCCAAAGGAGTGGGATAGCCTACCGATCTCTGAGAAGGCCCGTCTTCTTTCAAGGGCGGGAACCCCGGCCCTGGGAGTTGAGATAATGACCGATGCTGACGGTGAGGTCCTAGTGAAGGCTAACCATGTGTTTGCTGGATACTGGAACCAACCGAAAGAGACGGAGGAAGCTTTGGATGGTGGCTGGTTCCATACTGGAGATGGTGGTTACTTCAAAGATGGATATTTGACGATAGAAGATCGAAAGAAGGACGTGATTATCACAGGTGGCGAGAACGTGTCATCTATTGAGGTGGAAGATGCAATATTTCAACACCCATCCGTTGCTGAAGTCGCTGTTATTGGAGTGCCGAGTGAAAAGTGGGGAGAGGAGGTAAAGGCTCTGGTGGTGTTACGCGAGGGAGAAAGTCCTTCTGAGGCTGACATCATCACGTTCTGTAAGTCTAAGATCGCAGGATATAAATGTCCGAAGTCCATAGAGTTTCGGACAGAGCTCTTTAGAACTGCCACTGGAAAGTTACAAAAATATAAGCTCAGAGCTCCTTATTGGGAAGGTTTCGAACGTAGGGTAAACTAACCAGTACCTGCTTGTTGCTATTTCAGAGATCCGAAATTAGCTTAAAGGACTCGGCCTGTTCAAGTCCAAACAGCGCTCCGGTAGCTGACGCTGATTTAGTCAGCAGCGAGCTGAATGCTTTAACCTGATCGATGCTGTTTGGATCGTCGATCCCCATAGAAGTATGTAACTGCGACCGATGTTCCAACAGAGCAGTTATCTTTCTGTCCATGAAAGGTGAGATTTCTTCGGCATGATCTTCTTCCTGGGCTTCCCACAGAAGCAGATGATTCGGTCGAAAGTACGGATATGGGCTATCTTGGAGAAATAGGGGATCCCTTGCGGAGACTATGGCATCAGTGAGGTTGTAACCCGCGTTCCTGTGATCTGGATGGAGGCGGTACATCTTCCAGGGGTCATGTCCCAGTACTACGTCTGCTTTTACTGTGCGGATATGAATTGCGATCTGAGTAGTTACT
>JAJYGA010000022.1 GCA_021785255.1 Actinomycetes bacterium | reverse complement strand
TTTGTACCAGTTGTGGGCTGTCGCTGTCAGCCGACTGGAACGCAGCTATCAACATCTCAAAGCGAGGTCAAGGTAGCTGGGTAGTGAGTCACGCTACCATACGCGACACAGGAGAGGCCGCATGAGTCCACATATCGTGCAACGAACGTTGCCTCGTTTAGGCGAGTCCAAGCGATGTGCCTCTTTCTATGATTTGCAAGCTCGGTCCTTTAGGGCTGAGAAGTTGACATGTCAGCTGATAGTTGTATCGGCTCTTTAGATTGTTGTCTGTCTCGAGCTTCAGTTCGCACGAAGACTCTCAATCGCTGCCTGCATCGGTTCTAACGTTTCAGGATTAGACATTGATCCTGCTGAAACCAACTGATTAAGCAGCGAACCGCTGAAGGCTCGTCTAATGGGAACTTCCATCTTTTTCCCATTAATCGTCTTAGGAATACCCGGAACAGCTACGATGACGTCGGGTACGTGTCTTGGCGACAATGAATGGCGAATCGTTGTATTGATCTCTTCTTTCAAGTCGTCGTTCAATGTGAGGCCCGCCTGCAGCTGGACGAACAATACTAACTTTCCAATGGGCGTCGTCCCAGACGTATCTACGACCAGTGAGTCGGCTACTGCTGGCAGTTTTTCAACCACTGCGTAGAACTCTGCGGTGCCCATCCTTACTCCACCTCGATTCAAAGTTGCATCGGAGCGTCCATATAATACGTAACCGCCGTCGGTGCGCTGCTTAGCCCAGTCGCCGTGCCTCCAGACGTCTTTAAAGGTCGAAAAATATGCTTCATGCATACGACTTCCGTCTGCGTCGTTCCAAAAATATAGCGGCATTGATGGCATAGGGGAAAGTATTACGAGTTCTCCAACTTCATCTCGTACTTGTTCACCAGAACTGTTAAATACTGCGACATCAGCGCCCAAAGTAGCACATGACAGTTCACCTTCCCTGATCTCGTGTAACGGCGAGGAACCTAAAAATGCTGTACACAGGTCTGTTCCTCCGCTCGCAGACACCAATGACAACGAAGAGGGGAACTGTCTATATACCCACTCATAGACGTCACCCGTAAGTGGCGCGCCGGTAGAGCCAATGGAGGAGAGCCTATTGAAAGGATACTTACGAAATAGATCGACGCAAGACTTCATACATGCTGCCAAGTAAGGTGCGCTTGTGCCCAAAAAAGTAACTTCTTCTCTATCGCAAAGTTCAAAGATATGGTCAACAGTGCCAAAAGTTGGCGATCCGTCATAAAGAACAACTGTGGACCCTACCAGTAGTCCTGACACTAAAAAGTTCCACATCATCCATCCCGTTGTGGTGTACCAAAAGAACTTCGAGTCTTCTTTTAGATCCAAATGTAGAGATAGAATCTTCGAATGTTCAAAACAGATTCCTCCGTGACTCTGGACAATGCCTTTCGGTAGGCCAGTCGTACCAGAGGAAAACAAGACCCACAATGGATCTGAGAAGTCGCGAGACACGAACTCAAGTTCGTCAACGTGCTCGGCATTTTTCACCAAGTCTTCGAACTCGTCGATTCTTGAGATCTGCGATGAATTCGCTTTTGCGAAAGATACTTCTCCCGCAGAACGAACAAGAAGACCTTGAAGGGACGTGAGGCCGGAAACTATTTCGTTCAGCTCGCGCTCTCGAGAGTGATATCGACCGTTGAACCAATACCCGTCAACGCCCAACAGAACTTTTGGTGAGAGCTGAGCGAAACGATCCAATACGGCGGTAGGTCCAAACTCTGGGGAACACGAGGACCATATGGCTCCAATAGTCGCTGTTGCAAGTAGGCCCACCAGGGCAAAGATAGTATTTGGAACATAACCGCATACCACGTCGTTTACACCGACGCCCATGTCTTTGAGGTAGCTAACAGTAATAGCCACTAGGCGCGTGAGTTCATCTCGAGACATTGACGTTCGTCGACCGTTCTCGTCTACTTGAACAACTGCTTCTTTTGGGTTAGCCCGACCTAGGGCCACCTCGGCATAGTTGAGCTTTAATTCGCCAGTGGGGAACCACTTTGCCTCTTCGATTGTTCTGCTGGTTAGAACCTTAGAGGGGTCGTCAAATAAAGTGTTAGGTATGGAGCCTTTTTGTCCACCACGTTCTAGATAGTAACTCCACCAATGGATCCAAAATGACTCCAGTTTGGTAACTGAATAGCTGTGCAGATCGTCATAGTCGCCAAAGTGTAGTTGCAGTACGTTCTCTAGGTAGTTGCGAAATTTCGCTATCTGTGAACTGGAGATATCAAGTTCCGAGGGTCTGTGGTATATCCATCCTTCAGTCAACTTAGCTACAAACCTTTCCAAAGATGTAAAGTATGGACTACACCCAGTCCCACTAGTAAGTACTCTAGTAGTTTTGCACACTAACGATAAAAAAACATATCCAAAGAGTCTGTCCCGTTTTGAAGGCCTTCGACTAAGATGTTGGTGCGGCGACATACGTGTGCCTAAAACACAACCAGCAGATTGCGTTTAGTTTCACTGTACAACTATTCGTGCTGCGAGCTAGATTATGTCCAAAGTCTCCAATAGAAAGAGGAATCCGTGAAGTACAACCGTCTTGGTCGATCTGGACTGAAAGTGAGCGAACTATCACTTGGATCTTGGGTAACCTTTGGAACTCAAGTAGATGCTGCGTCAGCGGCTGAATCAATGGCAGCTGCATACGAAGCGGGAGTCAACTTCTTCGATAACGCGGAGGCATATGCTGGGGGCGAGTCGGAGCGGATAATGGGCGAAGCTTTTCGACGACTTGAGTGGGATCGGGATAGTTTTGTCGTATCGTCTAAGTTCTTCTGGGGAATTAAACCTGGAGTGAACTCAGAGAATACCTTGAATCGCAAGTATCTGCTGAGTGCGGTCGATGCATCTCTAGATCGTATTGGACTCGACTATCTTGATCTCATATTTTGTCATCGCTCCGATCCGGAAACTCCCTTAGAAGAGACAGTGTTCACGATGCACGAGATAGTTGCTTCACACAAAGCTCTCTACTGGGGGACATCTGAGTGGAATGCAGAAGAGATCCGTGCCGCCTATGAGATTGCCGAACGACATCATCTCCATAAACCGGTCATGGAACAACCTCAGTACAATATGTTTTGGCGAGGTAGGGTTGAAAACGAATATAAACGTCTTTATGAGGACTATGGATTGGGTCTTACGACTTGGAGTCCGCTAGCCTCGGGGCTACTGAGTGGTAAATATGTAGATGGTATACCTGAAGGATCACGAGCCTCACTCCAGGGCTATGAATGGCTTCGTGCGTCTTTAACCGATCCTGAAAAGAACAAAAAGGTCAAGGAGCTCCAAAAGGTTGCTGAAGCTATAGATGCAACGCTTTCGCAGCTTGCAATTGCTTGGTGCACTAAAAATCCGAATGTATCTACAGTAATTACTGGAGCGTCATCTCTGCAGCAAGTTCAAGAAAACATGAAAGCGGCAGAGATTGCCACCCGACTCGACGCGACGCATATGGAGCAGATAGATCAAATTCTTGGATCTTGATTATTTCATAAAGGAAATAGTCTTGAAATACGTATCCCTCACTGTCCCACTTGACACCGAGAAGGATGCTTGCTGAGCAAATGAGCTGACTTTATCATTGAGGTTCGAGTGCTCTTGTGGGTTCATCCAGTGCCACAAGAGAAAAGGAGTTGTTTAAAGTTTGGATATTGTTTCTCAGTCTGTGCGGCTTTTGTGCATCTTGATGAAAACCCGTATGTCCCATCTACCTTTGAGGCCTGGTGTCTTATACAAGGGCAGATGCCGAGAGATGAGGTTTCATCGAGGAGGGGATTACTGCCAGCGCTATCGGCGACCGTTAGCCATGACAAGAGAGGCCGGGTTGGCTCGCAGACGTGACATGGCATACACTCCAAGGAACGGCCCGATACTCAAAGGAGCCAGAGCCCATTCCCATCCAAGAAGGTCTTTCGTTGCTACAATAAGATTAATGGAGACAATTGAAATGAGGAAACCGACAGCGGTCTGCAAAGTGAGGGCAGTGCCCAAGTATTGAGGTTCGGACAGTTCTGTGACTGCTGTGGAGAACTGTGCTGAGTCCGCTATTACAGAAACTCCCCATACCAGTCCTAAGGCAATTTGTATCCACGAAGGTCCTCTGTAGGTCAGTCCTATCGTGAGGGCACAAAGTCCGCTAATAGCCATAGCGATAATCGTTACCGCTGTTCTGCCTATTTTATCTGAGAGCAGTCCTCCTGTCACCGACCCGATTGCGCCTGCGACGCCTATTACGAGAAACCCAATTAGAGCGGCGGCAGCAGCTGCTGCTGTGCGATGACTATGGTTGGCAATTAAGCTGGCATAGGCGAAAACTGGAAACCATACCCACATAGCGTATAGTTCCCACATGTGTCCGAAGTATCCATAATCAGCCAGCAAACCAGCCTTGTTTTTAAGTACATGACGTAACGAGTCAAGTGAAACTTTGGTAATCGTGTCTTGTCTAGCAACAGGGGAGTCAGGTAGTACAAAAGCAATGATAGCTGCTCCGCCGAGAGCGAGAATAGAACTGGCGAGCACTGTAATTTGCCATGGCGCGGCTAAGCCGAGCAACAAAATTAAGTGAGGAAGAGCAGAGCCAAGGGTTAAAGCAGCCACGAGGATGCCGACCGCTGTTCCTCTTCGAACCGGTGACCACTCCGTCACTATCTTCACTGCAATCGGATATACGCCAACCATTGTGACACCTGTAAGAATGCGCAGAAACATCCCCACTTCCCAGGAATTACTCATGATGAAAAGGCCGTTTACGACTGCACCAGCCACCGCTGCTGTGGAGAATATGGTGCGAGCGCGAAACCTATCCGCAATGCCAGTGAGGGAGCTTACGAGCGCACCAACAGCAAACCCCAACTGCACAGAAGCCGTCAGCAACGCGACCTCCACGGAGTTCATGTGCCATTGGTGTTCGAGAGGGGTTGCTACCACAGAAGCACTGAACCATACGCTGAGCGTTAGTATTTCCGCTACGGCTATTAGGGAAAGCGCAATCCATGGCGAAAAGTGGTGCCGCGTTATGATCACATATGCATTCAACGAGACTCAATGGCGAATATTCCTTGATGGCGGTGTGTCGTCGAGTCCCGCAATATATTTGTCATATTTTTGGTGTGAGTTTTCTTTTTGGCAGAGTGCTCTCCACTGCCAAGGACAGGCACCTTGTCGGGAAGCCAGCTATTTCCCAAGAGGCATGCTAAGTGTTGATAGGTTGACTTACTTGTGTCGTCAGCGACGGCTCGTTCAAACTGCCTTGGGCATCATTTCAATTGGGAGTCTACAAAGAGGGCTAATTTTCCATCTCTCACAGTGAACGTTTTTGTCTAGTCTCTTGCTTGTCCACTGAGAATTTCAAGCACGACTGTCCTTGTCATTTAAGAGGTGAAGGTTGTTGCTGATGCCATAGTTGCTAGTGGTAGTTCCATCGCAAAACACTGGGTTTTGGGGATAACAGACGACTGAGATATTTGGTCAAACGGGAGCGCCAACCCCCTCTGTAAGGGCGGGGTCGAGCGACCTCTGTAACACCGTCGAGGCAAAATAGCACTATGAGCATTCGTGAGCGCCTCTATCCACGAGAACAGGAGCTATCCGTTCTCGTGCGTCACTGCTCAGATGCTCGCTACGTCTGGAACTTAGCGCTCGAACAACGTAACTTATGGGTTAGATACCGCACACAGAAGATCACGTATAACTCCCAAGCACATGAGCTG
>JAJYGA010000003.1 GCA_021785255.1 Actinomycetes bacterium | reverse complement strand
GTCACCTTGGAAAGAGGAATCGTGGCTGTATTGGAGTAGTTCCACGTCACACTTATGTAACTAGGCGCGCTATAGCCCTTTAGTTGGTTTATGATAAACCCCCACCCTGAAGAGTTACAACTATATCCACCTGGCATTATCGATGCTTGTTTCACATTTATCACTGTGCCATTTATCACTGTGCCTGTCGATGACCCTCCTCCAACCAATACGGCCGCGTTAGCTGCCGAAGGAGCAAGGGTTAGAGTTACAACTCCAACGATCACTACAGCACTAAGTACCTTTGCTGCGACAAATCTTCTCAACGATTCCTCCTACCTAAAACACATATAGTCATGGTATCGACACTAAAAGCACATTTATTACCGAAGGTGGCAAAATATCCACGTCAATACAAGTAATTTCCACTGTCTGTTGTTTTTAGTTATCGGGACTTGAGGCCAGCGCCCGTAAGTATGACGACGGTGTCCCTTGCACAACGAGCATCTCCTCTACGCGTCAAATACCCAGCATACGTAGCAGCAGCCGTTGGTTCCACGTCTATACCTTGTTTTAAAAGCTGCAGCTGTGCATCGAGGATCTCATCTTCAGATACCGCCACCACAGTACCCTCGCAAGCTGAGAGCGCCGAGATAATCTCTTTGATTCTAGGAGGCGCAGAGATGGCAATCCCTTCCGCCAAAGTCTCTGTAGAGTAACTATCGGATCCGTCGATGACGTTGTGAAATGCCTTATATATCGGTGCACACCCGCGAGCCTGCACCGCGACGACCTTAGGCTGCCCATCAAGCAACAAAGCCTCTTTAAGCTCCATAATCGCCTGGCAAGCCCCTAGTACCAGTGTTCCGTTACCTACTGGTACAACTATCTCCTTGGGTAGTCTTCTGCCGAGTTGTTCGAAGATCTCTAGGACTACCGTTTTCACGCCATGAACGAAAAAGGGGTTGTAGACATGGCTGGCGTAAAAGACCTTTGGATGTTGTTCCAAGAACCTAGACACGGCCAAGGATGCAAATGCACGATCGCCTCCTTGGTGGACCTGTGCATCAAAAAGTGCCAGTTGTTTCACCTTTTTTTGAGAGGTGAACTCTGGAACAAAGACATGGGCACCGATCGACATTCGTTTGGAGTAAGCCGCCACCGAAACTCCTGCATTCCCGCTACTGTCAATAGCCACCTCTTTGACTCCAAGAGCCCCGGCTAGGGCCAATAGGACAACCGAACCCAAGAGCCGCGGCTAGCGTCAATAGGACAACCGAACCTCGATCTTTGTACGAAAGCGTAGGATTCAAAAAATCCAGCTTCAGCATTGCGCCGGTATTGTCTCTTGCAAGTGGTGTCATACCCTCACCCATAGACACAGAGTCAACAAAGGCTCCGTCATCCAACAATGGAATCAGCGATTTGTACCGCCACATTGACCAATTCGACGGATTCAACTCAAACGTTGGGTTGTGGGTATCGAGAACAAAAAGCCCTCCACAGTCACACCTATAACGATCAGCAGAGACATCAAAAATTGACGAACAACTGTAACAGCGATAATTCAACATCGAGGCTCCTAAGTCAAGCACCACTACGACAACTTAGCGCATCGTCACCGTTTTGCTCATAAAGATACGTCATTATCAAAGACTCCCACTCACGGTTGTCTATCTAGTTGAGATAGGCCGCAAGGTTTGTAGAACCGGAGAGACCATTAAACAAATGATGACCTGCTAAGTTACAGGCCATCATTGGAGCGGATGACGGGACTCGAACCCGCGACCCTCACCTTGGCAAGGTGATGCTCTACCAACTGAGCCACATCCGCAGTGATCTACAACTTAGTCGCTGGACTTTAGAACTTCGTCAAGAAATTTATCCACGACTTCACAAAAGATCTCCGCAATTCGATCAGGCGCCTTCACGATATCAGGACAAGAGGTGATCCCAAAATGGGTGAAGTCAAGGTAAGAGACGAAGGTGATATTAAGAGGAGCACCTTCGGCTAGAGGTCCAAAAGGAACGATGGAATCGACTAAGTTACCCTCTAGATAAAGCTCATCTGTAGTTCCGGGAACGTTTGAGATGATGAAATTAAATACCGGGTCCAACCGGTCAAACACCTTAGCATCACCTACAAAGCGCATAAAAGGAGAGAGAAGGGGTGATGCAATCGAAGCAGCGAACGACTCCAACATCTTGGGACCATACCTGGAGTGCAGCCTCTTTGCTTTCCATGCCTCTTCCTTTACAGCCGACAAAGCATCTCTGATTCCCCCCTTACCATAAGGAAGAGCGATCAGCTGGCCCCCAACTTGGTTATGAGCTGAGCTACTACTTCCTCTTTTGGCAGAGATGGGCATAAGCACTATGGGTGAAGCAGACAGTTCGAACTCATAGACTTCCTTCAAGTATCTCTCAAAAGTCACAGAACTTGCTGCCAAGACTACGTCGTTTAAAGTAGCGCGCAAGTATCGAGCAATCTTACGCAGATGGGAGGTTTCCACGGCAAATGACACGACATCACGGGAGCTCCTCAGTGCACCTGAAAACGGAAGCTTTGGAGCGCCAAAGTTTAGCGCCTCAGGAAGCGATCCCTCGTCGCCCTTCGCAACCGCAGCTACTAACTGCGACAACGTATCTTGAAAAGTTGCTGCGGACTCCAATCGATTCAACGCCTCTTGCGGAAGATCCATCAAAGCTCTAAAGAGATTAGGTCTTGACCCGGAACTCCCCTTTGCGCCGTAACGCTCACTGTCAGAAGAGCCTCGTGTAACTAAGCTGTCAACTTCTTCCTGATCCATCAAAGAAGCCAACAACGCGAGACCACCTGCTCCGTCTAACAGCGCATGATGAATTTTGGTAAGAATCTGGACTTCGTCGATTAGATCAAATACATGTATCTCCCAAGGAGGAACGTCTCGCTGAAGCGGTTCTGCCAAGATCTTAGCTACGCTACTTCTAAGATAAGATGATCTCTCCAAAGGAGACTGGCCATCTCCCTGATCTACAAGTCTATGTAAAAAGATATGTCTGTTTGAATCCAGCTCCTCAACTTCGTTCCAGTATGGCAAAGAAAGCGGAATAGGTGAATCTACCACCATGAGTTTCAGCATTGGCGTACTTGACGTAGCAACTCGAAGATGGTCTACGATCGCAAGCACATTCAAGTCGCCCTTTGGGTAGGGTACCACCTTAACGAGTGCGGATATGTGCAGAGGCTGCCAGTATGGCAAAGAAAGCGGAATAGGTGAATCTACCACCATGAGTTTCAGCATTGGCGTACTTGACGTAGCAACTCGAAGATGGTCTACGATCGCAAGCACATTCAAGTCGCCCTTTGGGTAGGGCACCACCTTAACGAGTGCAGATATGTGCAGAGGCTGATGCTTGGACTCCATGTACCATATTGCTGCGTCAACTCCTGCTAACTGACCCACAAAAACTCACCCGCTTTTAAAAAGATGGACTACCTCCCAATAGAGAAGGTCTCCTTGGTTCCACTGTGTCCAAAGCCTCCCTCTCCTCTTTCACTCTCTCCTAAGGATTCAACCAGCACTAGATAGGTCTCTGGATAACCCACAAACAGTAGCTGGGCGATACGATCTCCTTCTTCAACCACAAATGCGTTATCCTTATCCGAGTTGTACAAAACAACTTTAACCTCACCCCGATATCCAGAGTCTATGAGTCCCGGCGAGTTCATGACAGTCACACCGTGTTTTAGAGCAAGGCCACTTCTTGGAAGAACCAACGCACACAAACCTTCAGGCATTGCCAGTCGAACACCGGTCCCAACGACTCCTCTCGACAGTGGTTCGAGCCTGAGAACAGAGGCGGACACCAAGTCAAAACCAGCATCGCCTTGGTGTATTTTTCTTGGGCGTTGTGCATTATCTTCGAGGACGATTTCCACCTGCATATCTAGCCCTTCTTGGAAAGCAATCTGTAGGCGGCTGAAGACACTTTATCATACAACTTCATGACGACTTCCGCTAGAGCGTCTTGTCTGCTTTTGTCTTGAAGAAGCCGAACTCTTCGAGCTGCCCCCCAGATGGTACACAGGACCATTGCCTCTGCCACGATGCGCGTAGACATCTTGGATCCTCCAGCAACTCTGTCGTGAAAAACTATCGGGATCTCAACGATTTTTCCACCATCTTGGTGAACTTCGTAAGCCATCTCGACTTGGAATCCATATCCATCTGCCTTGATCTCACCAATTGCGATCTTCTCCAGTGCTTCACGACGATATGCTCTAAAACCAGCCGTCGCATCTTTTACCGGGAGCCCAAGCGTCAAAGCGGCATACATGTTGCCACCGCGCGAGATAAACAGCCTAAAAGGAGATAGTCCTGGAGCAGAACCCCCAGGGATGTATCTAGATCCGATAGCAAGATCAGCCCCATCATCTAGTGCCTGAATCAATGCGGGAAGATACTTGGGATCATGAGAAAGGTCAGCATCTATCTCAATCAGAGCAGTTGCCCCGGCTTTCAGACCGTATCTAAAACCATCTCGATAGGCGCTCCCAAGTCCTGATTTAGCAGGACGTTCCATCACTTCGATATTGAGTCCCTTGTGCGCAAGTTTCCTTGCTAGATCGGCAGTTCCGTCCGGAGAGGAGTCATCCACTACCAAAATACTGGCCTGCGGTAAAGCTGCGAAGATCTTCGAGACTACCGATTCCAGATTTTCAGCCTCGTCGTACGTCGGTATCACAACGTATGGCTTATCAGACGGCTTCATAGATTCGGTCACCTACTTCTAACCTCCGTGGCAAATAGGGAGTGCTAATCCTCTAGCATAGGAGCATGATGGTATGGATGGACCTAGAAATGACTGGGCTTGACCCTAAACGTCACGTCATCGTAGAGATCGCTACGTTGATCACCGACAGCGAACTAAACGTTGTCGCGGAAGGTCCAGACCTAGTGATATCGGCTACCTCAGAGCAGCTAGCAGAGATGGACGAGGTAGTTACTTCCATGCATCGCCGTTCTGGTCTACTCTCCGAAATGGCATTTTCTAATATAAAACTTCAAGAAGCACAGGAAAAAACTCTAGAGTTTATCAAAGCTCATATTCCCGAGCCCAGAACAGCTCCTCTCTGCGGCAACTCGATTGGAACAGATCGGCGATTCTTAGAGGAGTACATGCCTGAACTTGAAGCGTACCTGCACTATCGAAATATCGATGTCTCTTCGATAAAAGAGCTAGCCAAACGATGGTATCCGGGCATAATGAAGCAAGCGCCGCAGAAGCAGATGGGGCATCGAGCACTTGACGACGTGCGCGAAAGCATAGCGGAGTTAGCGTTTTACCGGTCGTCGCTATTTCGGGAAACTCCTTTGGTAAAAGAAGAACAGGACACTTCGACGCCGAATTTCCGAATTTATGAAATCTGTGCACAAGCTGTCCAGGTTTTCGTCATACAAAAACCCAAAAGTGTATGCATCGACAATTGGACACAATCTTCCCAGTTCCGCTCTATTGCAACGCTAAGGAGCAAAACAGCGAGAGCTTGGAGTTGTGCATCGTAACTACGCTTTGGAATGAACCAAATCAACGACGTAGAGTTCGTCACAACCTCGCCGTAAAGGTGAAAGCAAATGCGCCTTGAGTTTTGGTATCGGCGTAGCATCTCTCAAGGGCCAGGTTGAACCACATACTCACAGACATCAGTCTTATTTGGGGCCAACGCCACTAATGCATAGATTGGATCTCTGTCGTATCCGCAAGAGAGGGCCACATCCACTGCTTAATAATCTACCCACCAATACTGG
>JAJYGA010000098.1 GCA_021785255.1 Actinomycetes bacterium | reverse complement strand
GATGTCGAATGGATCTATAAGAAGCCAAGCCGGTCGCCACTGATTTGTGACCTCCGTCCATGGATACCAAGTTGATGTTTACGTATATCAAAAGATCTGCCTCGGCAGCCAGTTTGTTGATCTCGACCACTTCGCCCAGATCTGTCGTACCTAGATCAACGAGATTTGAGGGATCTTCGGCATCATGTTGCAAAAGCCGCTTCCGGGGAACGAATGCATCAAATATACGTGATCCAAGTGCGTGTCGGAGCTCGCCGTCGGTCATTCTTCGATGAAGAGCAAGCGCGGCTATGATATAGACGTCTTCTACGCCAGCGGAGGCAGCTTTTTCCAGCACTGCTTCGATCACAAGCTGACGCACATCAGGTGCTTGCATCTGGGGAAGAGGAAGTGAGACATCGTCAAAAGCAATTACAAGCCTCATGCCCTTTTCAAGGAGAGCCGAGAGTGGTCTGGACTCTCCAACTGGGTTCTCTAAAGCTGCTTCAATAGCTCCGCGGGGATCTCTTAGAGGGTCTTGAGGTTCCGGTGGATAAAGTATTCTCGTGCCAACGGGGAACTTTTCAAGACGAAAGGTGTTGCCGTGCCATAACAACGTAGGGGGAGTTGCTCTATCTACTTCGAGTATAAATCCTGGCCTAGAGGTCATTGGTTCCTTTCGATATGGATTTAGCTTTGCGCAGGTCAAAGACTATCTTTATGGCATCTTGTGAACCAGCATTAGCGGCTTTGTCAATTGCCTCGGAGTAATTTTCTAAGGGAAATCTGTGTGTAACCATCCAGCCCAACTTTAGCTTCTCCATCGCGAAGATAGCGAGATCAAACGTTCGAATCGATATCGTATCACCGTGGCTCACAAAAGACGTCTGCTCCTGAAGATCTAAATGCTCGATTGCTTTTTTTGTGAAAGTCTCTGTTCCGTAAGCGTACGCTCCTCTTAGAGAAACTTCTCGATGCCAAAGGGGGGTCAGGTCTATTCCTGTGTAAGACGGCATTCCCACAGCTACCACTTGACCTCCGGGCTTAACGGCCTTTAAGGAACTAGAGATAGAGGAGCTTGAACCGACACAGTCAAATACAGTACCATATCCACTAGACAACCACTGACCCTTGCGAAAGGCTCTCGTGCTTCTTCTGGCCGATCGTTGCAGCTCTTCATGGCTAATGACTTCGTCAGCTCCTAACCTCGTAGCCGATTCTCGCTGAATGGGATGCTTTGCAACGGTCAAGACGGTTACCGTGGGATGGAGATATTTAAGTGCGGCTAAGGTGAGAAGTCCCATCGTTCCTGTTCCCAGTACCGCAACGGTTGTATTGTCCGGAATCGCAGTTGTTGCCACAGCGTGCAACGCACATGCGAAGGGTTCGATCAATACTGCGTCCTCGTCGCTCAAGATATCTGTTATCGTCCAGAGTTGCGAACGGTGGGCGACCAACTCCTGTGACCATCCCCCTCCTGTTGAACTACAGTACCCGATCTGAATACCTTGTTTTATGTCCCCGATTGTAACGGACTCGCAGAGTTGATCATGACCGGCGCTACAGCTTCTGCATGGCTCGACACCCCGTGGCGTACAGGTGAGAGCGGCCTCCACGACGACTCTTTCAGAGTGTTCTCCCGTAACCCCAACGATTTCGTGTCCAGGGGTAAATGGGAAAGAGACCAAAGGTTCGAAATATCTAGTGGTTGACGCCAATACCGTTGCGAGATCCGAACCACATATGCCACTCAAAAGAGGGCGCACCCTTTGCCACTGGGGCGTTGGAATCTTCGGCGGGGCGAGATCTTTGAGAGATAGTGGTCCCCACTGAAGGGATCGTCTTACGGAAGTCTCTGCGAGCAACTTTGCGCTTACCATCCGCCTTAGGTTCTTTTCTACGACAAGAGAACGCATAACTGTTATCGGGCCTTTGCTATTGGGAGAAATAGAGAGGGTGAGCCTTGAGCTCGAGACCAGCTTTCAATGCGCCAACCCCGTCTTCTGGCGATATTCATCAGCTTGAGTTCCGGATTGACGCAGACAGCCATGCCTGCGCGCTCCAACATGGGTAGATCGGAGGTGGCATCGGCGTAAGCGATAGTGTCACGCTCTGAGAACCCATATTTTCGAGCTAGTTGCGAAAGTATCTCCGCTCGCGCTTCTCCTATCGGAGGCGTACCGGGTACCTGTCCTGTCAGTGTTCCATCAACGCTGGTGGTCATCTTAGCACTGATGATTTCGTCGAAAAGAGGGGATAGTGGTTGTACCACGAAGTCCAAAGCCCCGGTTATGAGAATTGTCTTGTGTCCGAGCCTTCGGTGTTCTCGAATCCGCCACAGTGCATCTGGGAAAGCCTTCGTAAGGAGATAGTCTGAGAGAAAGGACCAAGAGTCGTCGTTGAGGGACTCCAACTTAGCGTTTTCGTAACGTCGATAGAAGTATCTGAGAAAATCTCCTCGGTCTTTCTTGTCGAGGGACAAAAGTGAAGGAGCCTCGGCAAGCAGGGAAGCTGCCATGACGGCTTTTTCTGCGCCTTTTAGGTGCCTCGTAGCCAGGTATGCAAAGGAGTCGACTACGTTAGCGGCTACGACGGTGTTTTCAAGATCGAAAGCTACCAGCTTTGGTTCTTGACAAAGAATATCTTTCAGCTGTCTGTCAGAGCGTCTACTAGCAAAGACTGTTGCTTTCTCTGGAGTTGTCTTGACTCTTGAGTGCTCCACAATTGATGGCAAATGAACTGTGGTGACAAAGTTTTGCCAGTCCACTTGTCGTGGATCGAAGTCGAAGGTGGCGAGTTCTGTCTCAGTTAGTTCGGCCCTAAGGCGATCTAGATTGTTGATTAAGTAGTTCGCTTCACACTCTGCGTATGAACCATATAGTTCTACGTATGTGAGCGCTCGATCGATCTCGACCTTTTTCATCTCGAGATTCTTCGTGAAGTTCAGTCGAGACCCTCTGAGAGGGAGGAGCGACGTGGCCGCTTCGGCGATGTTGAAAATCTTTGAAGCTCGATTTATCTCACTTTGGACTTTATTTCTTCCAGGAGAAGACCACTTTGGCAACGAGATGGGCTGCCCTTTGTCGTCGTAGAGCGGATGTTCTTGAAAATAACTTCGCACCATATTAACCAAGGATTCGTATCTCAGGGGATTTACTGATCCCGAAGCTACGTGATAGTGCTCAATCTCTTTGCTGGGTCCTTTAGATGCGGCAGCAAGAATCGCCGAAACTACAAGATCGACGGGTATGACATCTATTATGCCTTCGGGCACTCCGGGGAACTCTTTGAGTAGTCCTTTGGCAAAGGAGATTATGATCGGTTCGGCCATTCGAAAGCCTCTTATCCATCCTGGATACGGCTGAATCATTGCAGACTCGATGATTGAAGGTCGAACTATGGTAATCCCTATTGAGAGCTTGGATGTGGTGAGAGCGATCTCTCCAAGAGCTTTTGAGTATGCATATGCATCGGGCCAGCCCAAACTTGTGGCTCTTGCCCGACCAAGCTCTATCATCTGCTGTTTTACCCAATCCTTGCGTAGCTTCTCTGTGCGATCTGCGAGTAGTGCTACCCCAGCAGAACCGATTTCACGGCGAGCTCGTTGATGAAACTCTTCCAAGAGTTTTCGGTGCCTACTTTTTAGTTCAATGTCGTCTCGAAGTTGGCGAGCAGTTTTGACTTCTTTTTGCCAATCGACCTCCGGATACAGACTGTTATTTACCAGAGATACCTCCGGTGTATCTCCTCGTCTGGAGCCAGCAACATAGGCAGTGGATACGGAGATGAAGTGTTTTTTGGAGTTACTGCCAGTGGAAG
This sequence comes from Actinomycetes bacterium, assembly GCA_021785255.1. GTDB lineage: Bacteria > Actinomycetota > Acidimicrobiia > Acidimicrobiales > Acidimicrobiaceae > Ferrithrix. Next base: position 1,982 of record JAJYGA010000098.1, on the reverse strand, counting down.
CATCTTGAAATGCTTTAGCTACTCTGGATGGTCCGAGGAGGTTTACTTCAACGGCACCATCTAAAGGAGCGTCGAAACTTACCGTGGCTGCGGAGTGGATGGCGATATCGCAGGACCCAAGGAGTCGCAGATCACTTTCCGAGAGTCCCAAGTCGTCTTGCGAAACATCTCCAGAGACTGTTACGACTCGCCTAGACACCATCTCTTCGAAGGCCACATCTCCAAGGGAGTCTCGTAACAGATCAAAACAGTTGTTCTTGAGAATTTCTCGATTAAACCTCGCCAGGGAGGTTGACCGTCTGCCAGCTCTTATGAGCAAAACGATTTTTGTGTCAGGAAGGGTTCGAAGAATACGTTCTATCAGAGCTGTGCCAACGAAGCCAGTTCCTCCAGTGATGAACACAGTTTTACCCTCAAGCTCTTCAAAAATCAACCTTCCTCACTCTCTTTACTCAACGGCAAATTGAAACTTGAAGCAAGCTTAGGCTAGTTGTTTTTCTTCGATCTCCTACGGGTTGACGCCGGTGGAGTATACCTTTTTGAAGGCGCAGGTATAGGTTTCCCACCTTTCGTGACGGCTTTTGCGTCAAGTTTTGTCTGTCGCCGTTCCTCTCGCTTTCGATCAGCCTCTTCTTTGCGAGCAGCGATCGTCTTAGGATCACGCTTAAATGCTACGAAGGCACCAAATGCGAGAGCGGGAAACCCCAAGATGATTCCTCCACCCCAAGGACCGAAAGCCAGCAGCATGAAAAGAGCTCCGCCGATTAGCCGTCGTAAGAACAAAACGCCTGCTAAAGCCGAGATTACCATAGCGACGCCCACTAGTAGATACTCTAGAGGATGAACACCTTTTGCCACCTTATGTGAACTACTGGAGACTACATAAGGCAACCAAGTGAAGAGAAAGCCAGCCAGTGTGAAGACCGCAATAGCGGTTCCGATCTGCTTCTCGCGTTTGGAAAGATACGTTGACACGGGCAATAGTCTAGTTGTGATCTGGCGTTTCATGAAGATATCAACTTTATCGTGAGTCAGTTATTGGAGTCTTATTGTTTCTCAGGTACGATTCCGAACTGGAATAGTCCTCTAATGACCGCTTCGGTTGAGATATCTTTAGATGCAGGACAAGTTGTCTTCTTTGACTATCTCTGCACATTTGTCGACTTTAGGAGTTTCTTGGTGTAGTGATGCGAGGGATTTTCAAAGACATAATCCGTATCTCCATACTCCACTAGTTCGCCTTTCCATAAGACGGCGATGTGTTTGGTCAAAGTTCTTACGGCGCTAAGGTCGTGGGAGACTAGAACGAGCGTGCTGCCTTTGCTGACGACGTTTGAACGGATGAGTTCAACGATCTGTGCTTTTGATATAAGATCCAAAGAGCTGAGTGGTTCATCTGCGACCACAACCTGTGGACCTGTAAGTAGAGCCCTTGCTATTGAAGCGCGCTGAAGCTGCCCGCCCGAGAGCTCCTTGGGCAGGCGACTGCACACCTGTATAGGCAGATCGACTTGACGTACCGCTTCAAGCAGGAGCTTCTCTCGTTCTTCAGGAGCGTGCCTTTCCTGTAGGGGTTCAAGGATTGACTTTCCTATCGTCCATCTGGGATCGAAACTATCTCTTGGGTCTTGCAAAATAAGCTGTACCTGACCTCTTATGGCCCTAGCTAGGTTTGAAGTTGTGCCGTTGAAAGATATGACTCCAGAGGTCGGTTCTATGAGACCACAAAGTATCTGTGCTAACGTTGTTTTGCCTGAACCCGATTCACCTACAATGGCTAGAGCGTCTCCTTTGGAGATCTCTAAAGTTACATCAGAAAGAACTGTTTTTTCTTTGCGGCCGTTCCTATAGGACTTGGACACTCTCCTTAGTTCGAATACGATCGGCTTTGCCATGCACAGCAGATTATACATGGCAGAAATTGTGTCCGATGTAAAAGGCGCAGTGGACATATGGCATGTCCTCGCTTTGGTAGACGTCAG
>JAJYGA010000044.1 GCA_021785255.1 Actinomycetes bacterium | reverse complement strand
ACCAGATAGATATTCCAGCTTTGCCCCAGTACAGACCCACTTTGGTTCTTACTCGGATCTACCGCAGGAACGGTACTTATTAGCTGGAGATTGGGATTTCTTGTTGCCTCAGCCTTAACAGTCGGAGAAAATGCCATATAGTACTTGACTCCAAGCATCTGCAAGTGTCTCACGCCCAAAGCGACGTTCAGTCCACTATAAGGTAGACCCGCCATAGCGTCTGAAGGCGAGTAGGACAGCTCAGATTGGTTCAAGAAATGATATGGAGTGGTGGCGGAAGACTCGAAAAAAAGCCCTTCCATGGAGTCCACACATCCATGCGTCCAAAATGGTAGTAACATCAGCGCCATAGGAGTACCGAAGTTATTTTCATTTGAGTTGTACTCCCACATAGCAGGTCCACATCCATAGTTCTTACCCACAGAGTTCATGGCACCCATGAGTCGTTCATACTCAGGCCAACCTGGCTTGGCCTGATAACCTGAGTAGTTCCAGCTCGCCCACGCTGGAACAAATGACTTGGTAACATGAGCCTGGAGCCACGGTGGCAGGTTTACAACAGGAGCAACAACACCTACTAATGTGATAAACACAAAGAACAACACGGTTCCAACTATCGTCCTGGATCTGTTCCTCAAGTAACGCTTGGATACTCCCTCCAAAGTGCTGTCACCATCGACCGCTTTTACGCCCCATTCACCAGGAGTCTCCGACAAGAAGTAACTCTCTTCGCCGTCGACTGATGCTCTCGTTTTACCATGTAGATATCCACGTCTCTGCATCTGCGTAAAAGGATCCGCATCATCTTCGAAAATGAAGTGACTCTGGTTCGCCCCTATCCTCATCAAGGCAACGACGCGCGGGAACCACATTGCAAACTCGGCCACCGCAGATGCCGCCAGAACATATATAGAAAATACAAAAAAAGGCAGTGCCCTAGCGTTATAGACCGCGCCTTGGGGCAGCAGCACGAAAGATAGTACCGAGACCACGGCAACGATAGAAAATGTAACTCCCAGACGTCGCCTTTTATATATGGAAAATACCACCCCTAAGATTGCGAGGTAGATCCATAGCCTCAAAGGATTGGGGGCTAATGATTGAACGTACGTAGTGACCTTGGTCCACCCCATCGACGTCGTATAGAAGATATTTGCAGCAAAGGGTATCAGCCATAACGAACATATCAGAGATCCCAAAAGACCCGCTATCGCTAGGCGAAATAGCTCCTTTTTCTCCTTCCCCAACAAAACGTAGACAATTGCCACGGCTGCAACGAAAAAAGAAGGAAGAAGGTGCGAAAGCGTCGTCAGAGCATACAGAACTGACGCTAAGGCGATCTTCTTGTTCGAGTTCAACCCGCTAAAAACCACTGCTAAAAACCCCACGCCAAAAGCTAGGGCCAGGGAAAACGAATACTCGCCAGCTAACGTCGATGCAATGTTTCCGCCGTCAATCGTGTACGTTCGATCAAAAAGATATCCTAATGACGCGAGAGCCAGAAGTGTCGGATAAGGATCTTTCAATCTGGCACTTCTACCCATTATGTACATAAGTGGCGGAAGAGCCAACGATCCGCTCAAAGTAATCAGCTTGAACGCTACATCGTAGGGAATCACAAATGCCAGGAGATCCACAAGGAGCGGAGGAAGAGGAAAGTAAAAAGTAAGAAGGGGAAACCCGTTGTACCACATTCGAGACCATCCGCTGATCTCAAAGTGAGAAAAGACGTCTTTCCACGCAAAGTAAGGAACAATAAAATGTGCACCCGTGTCGCCACCAGCCGTTGTCGTGTTCGCGAGAATCAACGAAGGATGTAGAGAGACAAACACGAATAAGGAGCAAGCAACCGCGATGAACATGCCATAGTTTCTCCTTATGAAGGAGGATCTGACAATGGTCGAATCAAAAGAACTCACGTCATTATTGCCGTCAGAGAACTCTACCTTTGGTGACTCCGATATCTGCACGGGTAAAGCCTATCTAGCAACGCCAACCTGAGCAGCGAACACTTAAGTTAATCTCAGTTTTCGTCCGCCAGGACTCATCGCCTCGTTTGGGCAGCAAGGCTTAAGACCTCTCGAACCTGAGAAGTCTTGCCGTCTCTCTGCCACCATCTCGTTTCACACGCGGAACAACTTTTCAAGCTCACGGCATGACCCGCAACGCTAAGTGAGATCTCAACCAGTGAGGTTTCACGGCAATTTGGACAAATATTAGACAGCAATCGAACCCTCCACAGATCCTGCTCACCTGAGCTTTCCCAACACTTCATATTCGGCAGACATTGTGAAGTTCTTTAGTATTTGGTTGAGAAGTTCATAAGTATTTGGTTATCAACAGCTAATTTCATCAGTCGAAGAGTTAATGAGCACTCACCAAAGCCACAAATGCGACAAGGTTAAAGCTCATATGGGTCATAATCGACATACCCAGTCTTCGCGTACGAAGAGCCATGTAGCTGAGAACCATGCCTACCACCCAAAGACCTAGAAACTGAAGAGGTTCGAAGTGTGCCAGAGCAAAAAATACTCCAGTGACTGCCACAACCAAAATTGTTCGAAGACGCGTTGACAACTTTGCAAACAACGATTCCAAAGACCGCAATGTAAGTCCTCTGAAAAACAACTCCTCCATGATGGGAGCACCTACCACAATGATCAGGAACACTAGTGCCTCACCACCGGATCTGCCAGAACCGACTAAAGTTTTGGCCGGCTTGGAAAGTGCCTTGGCAAAAGAAGGATTGCCTGCTTCAAAAGGAAGATACAGAAGCGGTAAAACTACTAACTGACAGAGTGCTCCTAGCACCAGCCCGAAAGGGACATCAGGCCATAACTTTATCTTGAATCCATAGTCTCTTACAATTGATTTCGAGCCATAGCGCCGGACTCCAACAACAAGTGCTATAAAAAATACCACCCAGAGTCCAACCTCGTCAGCGGCCAAAATAGGCGCGTTTACAACGATGTGAGTTGTACTTTGTCCTTGGATTACTGCCACTACACCTGCAGCTAAAGACGCCATTAAAAGTCCCAACAACAGTGAGATGAGTGGCAGCCAGAAGGGAAAAGTTTTCTTCTTGGAGTCAGAGTCAGAAGGGGTTTCTTGCATAAGAAAACCTTACCCCACAAGGAGCTCTTCTCTCACTGTCATCTAAAGGAATGATGATTAATGACTTTGAGTATCCTTAAAGAGCATCTAAAAGCACCTGTTATCGTCCAAAACCCCTTAACATCTATATATATGAGTCGAAACTTTAACGACATGAAATCGTCTAACGGCCAAAAGCCGCGTCCCTCTTCGGACCAAGGGTGGCGATGGATAGCCATTGGTATCTTTATCGTAGCAGGAATATTCTTCCTTTACTCGTCGGTGACTACACGCGCTCAAAGTCAGCCTCTTACCTATAACTCCTTCGTGAAGAGTGTTTCCAACAACCAGATTGAGTCGGCAGTCATCAACAACACGACCGGAATAATCACAGGCACTCTTAAAAATGGGACCTCCTTTACAGTCAATGGACCCCTTCCGGAGATCAACACAGAGGTAGCTCAGCTCCAAAAAAACAACGTCAACCTAAGCTTTTCAAACTCATCGTCGAGTCTCTTGGACTCGATACTTTCCTACGCGGTACTGTTCCTTTTGTTCGTGGGAACAATTGTCTGGTTCAACCGAAGAGCCCAGGGGCAGATGTCGGGGATCATGTCCATTGGCCGTTCAAAGGCAAAGTTATACTCCTCGGAGAGACCAAGAATTACCTTTGACGACGTTGCAGGATACAACGGCGTCAAATCTGAGATAAAAGAAGTAGTTGATTTTCTTAAGTCTCCCATGAGATTCAAGGCTATAGGAGCAAGAACCCCCAAAGGCATTTTGCTAGTCGGGCCACCTGGAACCGGAAAGACCTTACTTGCACGAGCCGTAGCTGGCGAGGCAGGCGTTCCCTTCCTGTCTGTAAGTGGGTCTGACTTCATGGAAATGTTTGTAGGCGTTGGTGCCAGTCGAGTTCGAGATCTCTTCCAGACGGCAAGAAAACAAGCTCCCGCAATTATCTTCGTCGATGAGATCGACTCCATAGGAAGAAAACGCGGTGCGGGCTTAGGAGGAGGGCACGATGAAAGGGAACAGACCTTGAATCAAATGCTCTCGGAGATGGACGGCTTCGACCCTGCCGAAGGAGTCGTCATCATGGCAGCGACCAACAGGCCAGATATCTTAGATGAAGCCCTTTTGCGTCCAGGTCGTTTCGATCGTCAGATCGTGGTACCTTTGCCAGACCTTGAGGAACGTCTACCAATTCTGAAGGTCCACTGCAAAGGAAAGAAACTATCACCTGACGTGGATCTAGCTGTTATTGCCCGAGGCACCCCTGGAATGAGCGGAGCAGATCTAGCAAACTTGGTGAATGAAGCGGCTTTGCATGCTGTACGAAGAGGCTCAGACGAGGTTGCCATGGTGGACTTCGAAGCTGCAAGAGATCGAGTACTCATGGGACAACGTCGTGACTCCATGGTACTCTCAAGCGAAGAGAAGGAGAGGGTGGCCTATCACGAAGGTGGTCACGCTTTATTGGCCTATGTGCTGAAGTACGCTGATCCCGTGCACAAAGTAACCATCCTGCCTACCGGAATGGCCCTTGGCGTAACGCAACAGCTACCCATGGAGGAGCGACACCTCTATCCAAAGGAGTATATCGAAGACTCCCTTGTGGTGAGGATGGGTGGACGTGTCGCAGAGATGCTGGTTTATGGCGATCTCTCCACCGGCGCTTCAAATGACCTCGTGGGCAACACTGAACTGGCAAGAAAGATGGTTCGAGAATGGGGCATGAGCGACCGAATCGGTCCAATGGCCTGGGGCTCACAAGGTATGGTCTTCTTAGGCGAAGATCTGATGCACTCCCGTGACTACTCAGAAAACACTCAACGCGTTATCGACGAAGAGGTTGAACGAATTCTACGGGAGCAGGAACAGCGGGCTACGGACCTCATGATCGAACACAAAGCCGGCCTTGAGGCTGTGGCAAAGGCTCTCCTGCAGAAGGAAACCATTGATGGCACTGAGGTTGGACGACTTGTCGATGAAGGATACGGCAAAGAGGTACATCCTGGCGGTAAAAAGACGGGCGTAGTTCCTAGGCTGGAAGCTGTACAAAACATTGCCATGCACAGTCAGGAAGACTTCGGTTAAGGCGAAAAACGCTAATAAACACCACATGAACCATGCTTGTCACGATGGAAGCCGTGCCAGAATCTAGCCGACTTTAAACGCGTAACTTTTCTTAGCAAAGCCTCGAAATAAAAGCATTCAAGATACTTTTGAAGCATATTAAGTCAGTTGTGAGGTGACCAGAAAGAGGCGCTGTCCTCTTCCTCAAGTACTGTAACACCTAGGTCGCATAGTATTACCATGAGACAGATGGACACCTTATTTCCCGAAGAGTTATCCACGCAAGACTACAGACGTTCCATATCGCAAGTTGACAGAGAGCGGGCACTTAAGAACATTGCCCTGGCCAAAGCATTATTAATGACATCCAAAGAGCAGGATCAACCCAAAACGCACCATCTCGAAGCGATAACACTGCGCAGAAAAGGCAAGGCCTACCCGAGCAGCTAACACACAGCTGCATCAGTGAGAATCACAACGAACACTCACGGATCACTACGCCGACGAAGTTCCCGTCACTGGATTTAAAATCAAACTTTCCCAAAGTTACTATTGGCCTACGTGCTGTCCTTGGATGTTGTGCCACAGTATCATTGAACTTGTGGATCTCAAACTGGAACGAACTAAATGCGACCTAAGACGACCTCTAGTCAATAGAGTGCTAGTTGTATTGGTTGTCGTCTTTACGCTTGCAGCCATAGGG
>JAJYGA010000034.1:993-5916 GCA_021785255.1 Actinomycetes bacterium | reverse complement strand
TGTGCTGACTCGCTCTCAACCACTGGGGTCTGTGCTGACTCGCTCTCAACCACTGGGGTCTGTGCTGACTCGCTCTCAACCACTGGGGTCTGTGCTGACTCGCTCTTGTTAACAACGCTAGTTCGTTCTTTGTTTTTGGCAGAACTCACTCGCGAACGATCACGTTGCTTCGACTTTACCGTACCCATTACTTTTGGTGGCGGTGGGACAGTGATTCCAAGCATTTTTGCGAGAGATGGAATTCGCCCCGAGTGTTCTTTCGCAAGCTCCAGGAGCGCTGGCGATGCATTGTTTGGAAGTCCATTAGGTACAACCTGACGTCTGATTGGTGATTCAGAGACAGCGTCTATCAGTGCGATCCAACGATCCTCTGTTGTATCGGGCGTCATGGCGGCACTTGCCGATTCAACGAGTCGATTCATCAGATCCGGAGGGAACTTGGCTGTAGGTTCAGGGGGCCTTGCTGAGAGTCTCAGGGCTCGTACGATTCGTCCTTGTTCTAATGCTTGGTTAATCTCACTTGTCCATGCTAAAGCTGTCGCCTCGCTTCTTTCAGCGAGTTTAAGCTTCAGTTGGTCGGCGTATCCTCTAGCAGTTTCGTCTTTTGACCGAACTGAATCTATAGAAGCAACCACAGATCTCAGATCTCGCAGTGAGATCTGATCGGCATCTTTCAGAGCCGCTTCTGCGCGGTCTAACCAGATTGCTAACTTGGAAGATGGCAGCAAGTTTTCAGCAATCTTCATCATGACCTCTACTGGCGCTTCTGGCATTCCCTTCGATCGTGCTTCGATATTTCCTTCCTGAATAGCGGATCTAACCGCTGGAATCCCGCCCTTTAGGAGTTGTTCGGCTATTGGCCTGTGCTCATCGGGGACCGAGGATATAAAGCTGTTCTTATGAGTAGATCCTGGAATAAGGCGTTTAAACCTCGGCTTTGGAGCAGACTCGAAGGCAGGCTTCTGCGGGGATGCAGGTTTTGGCTTTCGGATTGCCTTGTCATTAGCGATCTCGGTTGACTCGCGCCGCTTCCGCTCTTGAGGTTTACTTTTTGCACGGTCATACTCGCTCCGTGGTTGCTGAGAGCTGTCTCGGCTTCGTCTTCGTTCACGATCCTTAGAGGGCGACCTACTCAATCGAGAGGTGACTAGCGGTCCAGTGTTGGATGTTGGCTTAAGTTCGATCGAGTTTTTTGAGACCTCTTTAATTTTTGGCGGGAGTACCTGTTGAATCGTAATCCCATCAATCTCAAAGAGAGCGTCAACTTTTACTACGTCTCCTACCTTAGCATTGGGATACAGAAGCTTGGACGAGAGGACGCCTTTAGGCTGCTTTGCACCCGCAATTCTCCATGTCCAGGTATCATCATCTTTTTTGCTCGTTAACTCTACGTCGATCCTTGAAGACATTACCTTCTCTTTGGTTGTGTTATCTGTTCCTAGTTGTCGAGGTATAAGCTAGGTTCTGCAAGCTAAAACACTCGGTGAGAAAGCCTAGCCGCTTTATCACTCACTTACTCAGGTATTAGAGGCTTCTTTATATATGAATGGATAGTCTATGAAACATAGTGTTAGGACTTGGTCTTTAATCTTGGCGTCTAAATGTTGATTGGGGCCCACGTCTCAGCGTCCGGTGGCATTAATCGGTCCATTGCCAATGGCGAAGCCGTTGGAGCTGACTGTATTCAGATCTTCATAGGTAGTCCTCGAACTTGGAGATCTCCTGAACTCACCGAAGATACAATTCGTAAGTATAAAGATGCACTTAGTGGTTCTCGATCTATTCGTGACGTTGTGGTTCACGCCTCGTATTTAATAAATCTCGCTAGTAGTGATGCTGAACTATTTGCAAAATCTAGGAGTTTGCTCATGCAAACCGTTACTGCGGCGTGTGCAATTGAAGCCAGAGGGGTAGTTTTGCACGTGGGATCTCATAAAGGCGTGGGAGTGGACCTAGTGAGTTCTCAAATTAGAGATGTTTTTGAGGAGGTTCAAGATGAGCTTAGAGGAAGTTCCCGGACTAAGCTTCTAATCGAAAATACTGCGGGTGCTGGCGGAACGGTTGGCGGGTCGCTTTCTGACGTCCGAATGCTACTATCTCTTCCTGAAAAACGAGACCGTCTAGGTTTCTGCTTGGACACGCAACACCTTTTTGCATTCGGATATGACTTTAGAGATCATGAGATTCTAGATATGGTTTTGCAAGAGCTGTTAGAGTGTATAGGGACGATTGATTGCGTTCATCTGAACGACTCGAAAACGTTACCTGGAGGTCTTCACGATCGCCACGAGAATCTTGGTGAAGGCGAGATTGGATTGGTTGCCTTGAGGGAACTCTTGAGACATCCAATGTTCTCTGAGGCCTTAGTTATACTTGAGGTTCCTGGAGACGGTAAAGGACCAAGATTCCAAGACGTAGAGCTAGCCAAGTCGATCCTCAACGACTAATCAGTAAGGCGTTCAATGAGAGTCCTTGAGCGAACGGTGTCCTGAGCTAGTTCAACCTGGATCTTATTGTCGTTGAGAAGCCAGAGACGAGTGTCAACGGTCATGGGAACGAGCTCTATTGCCTCTTTGAACTCCACTGTTACTTTACAGACACTGATGGAGTTTCGCTGAAGTACTCGATGCAGTGTCTCTTCGACTAGTGATAGATGAATGGCGTTGTTTACGTGATCCATGACATCTAGATCGCAGAATCTCAACTGAATGGTGGTGGAATATAGCGGTGACTGTCGTGGCGTGTTGAGTGTTTGTCTGGCGCTTACCTTCATGTGGCGAAGAGACTCCCCGTAAGTGGAGAAGAACTCCTCTGGTAGCGATCTTGCACCTTCGCGTACTCCGTTCACGTTTACCCATATCGATCTAGTCTCTATTAATTTCAAGCCATCTCTAAAGATCTCCGAGCGTCTTTCGACCCAAGAACGTCCTGACCCTGAACACCACGTAGCTACCTTAAGATTGTCAAGGTAGCGTGGGTTCGCGTGCACTGTTATCTCCATTGTCCTAAGTACCCAAATAGTTTCTTTGTGGAGTCCACTCGCCTCTACATCCAAAGTGGCAGCGTCGTGGAGAAAACGTGCTAGCGCATCTAACCTAAGTTCTCCTTTAGGGTCGGTGTCTGACAGTAGCACGCGCACGTTGTGTTCGAAGATGCGATGAGGCTCTCCGATTATGTCCTCAGATCTGTCGGTCGTAGAGATTTTGTTTCCTTGTTCCACCTCTGCCAAGGCTAATTTGATATTTGAGAACGTAAAGCCTTCTTGTCGAATTTTCCGACTGAGGTGCGCGGTACAGCAGAGATTATTTCAAGGCGATCCGGGAGTTGCCACTTTTGGAATCCGTGGCTCCTGAGGTGGTCTCGAACCTCTTCTAAAGTTACATTTGCGTCTGGTTTCAAAACGATGCAGGCGACCGGCCTTTCCTGCCATTTCTCGTCTGCCATTGCTACTACGGCTGCCTCGGCCACCTGTTCCATTCCCATTATGGCGCCTTCCATGGCCACAGACGAGATCCATTCTCCACCGGATTTTACTAGATCCTTTGTTCGGTCGGCGATTATGAAGTATCCCCGCCCATTTCCGATAGCAACATCTCCAGTGGCGAAGTATCCGTCGTTTTTGAACGACTCTGGGCTGCGTCCTTTGAAGTATGAGTCAACCACCCACGCTCCTTTGACGTAGAGATTCCCCATACTGCTGCCATCAAAGGGAACTTCGTCACCTTGGTCGTCTCGTAGCGCTACTCGTACACCTGGGAGAGGAATACCTCCTTGTGAGAGAACTTCATCAAGTAGTTGATCTTTAGGAAGATGCCTGAGGTGGTGTTTTGGACGAGCTGTTGACGCCAGTGGAGAGGTCTCTGTCATTCCCCATGCCTGAACGATGCTTATGCCGAACTCGTCTCTGTAACGTGCAATAAGTGGTTTCGGAGGTTGGGAACCCCCAGAGACTATTTCGCGCAGATGCGGTAGCTTTGTCTTGGTGCGGTGTAGCTCGTCGGCTATTTGAATCCAGACTGTCGGAACGCCGCCTGTTACGGTCACCTCCTCTTCTTGGAGAAGCTTGACAAAGCTCTCTGGATGTAGGTGCGGGTATGCAAAAACAAGCTTGGCTCCTACTGACACTGCAGCGTACACCATTCCCCAAGCGTTTGCATGAAACATCGGTACGACAGGCAATACAGCATCGCTAGGGCCAATAGACATTCCCGCTGCAGAACCACATGCCATAGCATGTAAGTAGGTAGAGCGATGGGTATACATTGCTCCTTTGGGTTGGCCGGTTGTACCAGATGTATAACATAACCCAGCAGGAGTGTTTTCTTCAATTTCGCGATAGCGATAGGTGCTAGGTTGGCTGCGGATAAGGCTCTCATAGCTTTTAACGTTGAGGGCGCTTGTCTCGGGAAGCACGCTATCGTCCCCCATGACAATAACAAGCTTTACCGATGGAATTAATTGAGCTATCTTCTCAAGAGAGTCAAGCAGTTCGGGTTCTGTAAATATGACCTCATCATCTGCATCGTTGATGATAAAGGCGAGATCCTCTGGCGAAAGTCGAGCGTTTAGTGTGTGGAGGATGAGTTCGGTGCAGGGTACCGCGAAGTAGCACTCTAGGTGTCGATAGTTGTTCCACGCCAACGTTCCAACTCTAGACCCCTTTGCAAGTTCAAGATCGTCTAGGGCGTTCATGAGTTGGAAGGATCTTTTTGTCATGTCGGCATATGTGTAACGATGTCGTTCGGTGACGCTGTACTGTGTCACGATCTCGACATCAAAGTTGTGAGTTAGGGCATGATCGAGCAGTAGCCAAGTTCCAAGTTGAGTGTTCATGATCGCCACAGCACTACCTCCAGCGTTAAATGTCTATTAAGAAAATATCACAGCTTGGACGTTGCCGTCGGGCGTCAGGCGTAGATAGGG
>JAJYGA010000034.1:0-983 GCA_021785255.1 Actinomycetes bacterium | reverse complement strand
TGAAATTTAGCCCGCTTTGCGGCACGACAAGATGGGCGTTTGGACCTCTGTGACACTATAAAGAAAGGCCGGGTCTATAAGGAGGGATCGATTTTACATCTTTTAAAGTTGTCGGGTTGGTATTGCATTCTTGAGTGTCTGAGCCTATCTGTCTTAGTAAATAAATACGAGCAGTTGACAAACTTGGAGGTGCCGCCGTAACTTCAAGTGTCACGCCTCTGTTAATTCTGCTTCCCAGTAAGAGCGAGTAGTTGGGGTCATGTTATGATGCTCGGAAATGGAAAGAACTGCTCATAGTGTGAGCACTAAATGATGGAGACTATCTCTTGGGTTGATGAACCAACGCAGAACTGAGATCGAGTTAATAGATCCTGGAGAATGGTTTTTAGAGTAGGTCGTGGTTTAGTAGTGAAAGCGATGAAGCAGGGTTATGTTTAGTCGAAAGATCCGCGTTGTGTGATCGGCTTAATTTGGTAATCTGACAACTCACTATGTGCCAGTCGTCATGGTTGCCAGAGGCATCCAGTGAGAGAATGTAGTGCAACTGTCCCTCACGTATTGTTTTGAGTTTAGAACTAACAATCACGAACAGAAAGGTATGTCATGACTGGAATTGCCCATATTTCGGCTAAGGGGGCACCTAAACCAATAGCGCCGTTCTCTCACGCGTGCGAAGCCGGACGTTTTCTGTTTTTGACTGGTCAGATGCCGATTGATCCCATTACTAATGAAGTAGTCGGTGACGATATTGCAGGTCAGACTATCGCTGTATTAGACAATCTGGTCGCAGTCTTAAATGAATCCGGACTTGACCTCCAACATGTAGTTTCTGCTCGAGCGTTTCTTACGGATATGGCAGAGTATGAAAACTTTAATCGAGTATATGAGACGTACTTTCATGGATACGAATTGCCTGCTCGAACGTGTATCGGAGTGGTTGCCCTTGCCTTAGGCGCAAAAGTTGAGATTGATTTTATTGCGTA
>JAJYGA010000167.1 GCA_021785255.1 Actinomycetes bacterium | reverse complement strand
ATCGGGTGGTACAAGCAGCGCTGAAGCTTGTATTGGAGCCAATCTTTGAGGCGGATTTCCTGCCATGTTCGTATGGCTTTCGCCCCAAGAGAAGAGCACAAGATGCAATTGCTGAGATCCACTACTTTAGTAGCCCTAATCGGAACTACGAGTGGGTATTTGAGGGAGATATCGAGGCTTGCTTTGACGAGATCGACCACGTAGCTCTCATGGCACGGATTAGACGTCGTATCTCAGATAAGCGCATTCTCTCGCTCATCAAGGCATTTCTCTCTGCTGGTATTCTCTCAGAAGAGGGAATCGACAGAAGAACCATTACCGGTACTCCACAAGGCGGCGTCTTGTCGCCACTGCTTGCAAATATTGCTCTATCGATCCTAGACGAACACTTCGCAACAAAATGGGAAGCACTAGGACCATATTGGACACGTGATAAGCACAAACGTAATGGTGGAGCCGTTTATCGACTGATTCGATATGCCGACGATTTTGTAATCATGGTATATGGATCTCAAAAAGATGCAGAACTGCTAAGAGACGAGGTCAGTAGTGTCTTGTCACAAGTAGGTCTGCGCCTATCGGAGTCCAAGACCAAGATCTGTCACATTGATGATGGCTTCGATTTCCTCGGATGGCATATACAGCGCCGAAGACAAAGAGGCCGAGATGGAAAGACGGCGGTCTACACCTATCCATCAAAGAAAGCACTGCTTTCTATAATGGCCAAGGTTAGATCAATCTCCAGGCGTGAAAGGCATCGAACACTTGCCGATCTTCTGAGAATGCTGAATCCGGTTCTTAGAGGATGGTGTAACTATTTTTACCATGGAGTTTCTTCTAAAACCTTCAATTACCTTGACCACTTTAGTTGGTGGCGAGTGGTTGGATGGCTAAGGAAGCGGCATCAGGGTTTGAATTGGAGAACTCTCCGTAGAAGCTATCTCCCTGGTTGGGAGATAGCCGACGGAAAGGTAGAGATGTTCCGACCACGACAGGTATCGATTATTCGCTATCGATATCGAGGTTCTAAAATCCCCACACCATGGACAAATAAGTTCGGTTCATTAGTTGTACCACAGGCATGACTTTGTGGAGAGCCGGATGCGGTGAGAGTCGCAAGTCCGGTTCGGAGGGCGGACCAGAGAAACCCACCAGTTGAAAAGCTAGCAGGGCGCTCTGGCCCGACCCTACACCTATATCGGAACCAAGGAGGGGTGGCTGTATTTGGTGTGCATCATGGATGCGTGTTCCAGGAGGATTCTCGGTTACAAGATGAGCGACACGATGGACACTCAGATGTTCATTGATGCCCTTAACCAGGCAAAAGCCGTCCGAGGCAGAGCACTGTTACCGATGACTATCTTCCACAGTGACCACGGCTCACAGTACACCAGTGACGACTTCAGGGAGATGTTGAGACTATCTGGAATGGCCCAATCGATGGGAACGGTTGGCGACTGCCTGTTAACCGGCTAATGTAATCTCATTTCTATGTGGATTAGTAAATAAATCCAGAGCATGTTGGAAACTTATTGCTTTTGTGGATCAGATATGGTACATCTGTATCTATGGACGAGGCTGAACTTCGGGTTGAGTATATTAACGACACTTGGGTACTGGCTGGTCCTCGATTGGCTGGATTTCAACTTGTGAATGAATACCTGGACTATCTGGCTGACCGTAACTATTCGCCTAAGACTGTTCGTTCCTACGCCTTTTCACTGCTTGCTTTTTGTCGGTGGCTGTCAACAGAGAAAATTGATTTGGATGTGGTAGATACCAAAGCACTTCTAAAGTATCTTGCTGCGTGTCGCCAGGCCACGGTACCAGGCCGACCCACTCCCAACGTTGTGCGCATGGACGGTACAAGAGTAGATGGTTACACACCGGCGACCGTCAATCATCGCCTGACTGTCATCTCGGGATTGTTCGGGTTCTGGGCAATGCGGGATCCGGAGAAAAAGAGCCCAATTCCACGTGGTGTAAATGTTCGTCGGTTGTCTTCCGGCGAGCGTAACGGTATTTTGGCCCATATAACCCGAGGGCCAAAATACCGTTCAGAACTGAGACTTAGAGAACCAAAACGCCTGCCTCATGCGCTACGACCCAACGAAATAGTCGCGCTTATTAAGGACCTAAAGACCTGGCGTGATAGGGCGATTGCCGGGCTTATGGTCTACTGTGGACTTCGCTCAAGTGAGGTACTGAGTCTGAAGGTCACAGATATAGACATTGGGGCAAGATGGATTCAGGTGTTGGGCAAAGGGAGGAAGGAACGTAGAGTCCCCCTCGATATTGACGTAGCTGGAGTTATCCAGACCTACCTACTAGTTGAACGTCCAGAATCTTTGAGTGACTACCTTTTCCTTGTTGCAAAAGGTCCAAATCGTGGACTTCCTCTTTCTCCTGCAGGGCTTCGAACCATCTTTCGCTATCACCGCATTACAAGTGGCGTTACTGGTGGAAACCCACATGCCCTAAGACACAGTTTCGGCACTGCGCTAGCCGAGGCCGGGGTCGATTTAGCAGTGATGCAAGCACTGCTTGGGCATACTCACACAGATACCACTGCCCGTTATATCCATCTTGCACCAATCCACATAAAGGCTGAATTTGATGCAGCTTATGCCCGCAGTCGCAACTTACGCTAATTGCTCACTGGAAGACATTCTTCTCCATTACGCCACCCATCTGGGAGTTGATCCATTTGGCGATTCCAGGCTTATAAATATTGCCCGTTCACATTTGACACTCCACCCGGATCTTGACGCCTTCTCAGATCTTCCACTTTCGCTGAGATTGACTGAACTGCCCGAAGCTAAGCCATTTCTGCTCTTTCTAATGCTGCACGGGTATTTACGTCCAGGTTATGACTATTTGGTGGAGCGAAAGCTTTGTGGATTCTGGCATGAACTCAAGCTCAGTCCCATGAAGAGTGACATCGAATCTTTTCTCCTTGGCGCACAAGAAGCTGGCTTTAGTAAAAAGGTATCTATGCGAGTTGCATCCCAGACAATTGCACGACTGCTAATACAAAGTGGGAAAAGTCTGGAGGAGCTGGAATCCTCTGATCTTAGCGACCTAGCCAATGCATGTATGGAACGCAAAGATGCGACCGGTCATGGCTGGAGACACTATAAAAGTGCACTAGCTGGAGCCGAGCGGGTACTTTTCCATTTGGAAGTGCTCGAGTCTCCACCCAAACCTTGGCTTGTGCCTAAGTCATTTTTAGTGAGAATGTCTGATTCGCATCCAGTGTTGCAGTCTTCGCTAATTGCGTATTTGGAACGTAAGATGGCAACCTGCAGGCCAAAAACTGTAAGCTCACTGGCAACTCGTCTGTCACACTTTGGCCGCTTTATTTCCGAATGCGATCCTGAACTAACCTCAATTAGAGATCTAAAGCGGCAGCGTCACATCGAGCCTTATCTAAATTCAGTAGCAACTGCAATTAATCCTCAAACGGATAAACCGATTACAACAGCTGACCAAGCACGGCGTATCATTGCACTTGCATGCTTTTTTAGAGATATTACCGAATGGGGCTGGGATGACATCCCAAGTCGTATCTTAATATTTCGCTCTGATATACCTCGCCTGCCTGCTCCGCTTCCACGCTATATACCCATAGATGCAGACCGCCGGCTCGCCCAAGCCCTCCAGAATTCCAACTACCGTCTAGCTGCCGATGCACTATTATTAGCCCGGGCTACTGGTCTTAGAATCGGTGAACTATTAGATCTTGAACTGGACTGTATCCATGAAATACCAAGCAATGGCTCGTGGCTAAAGGTGCCACTTGGAAAACTCGACACCGAGCGTATGGTCCCACTTGAAGATGACACGGTCTCAATCATCGACCGTATTGTTGCTACACGAAGTTGTGGAAGGGCGCTTACTCATCCCCGAACCGGCAAACCTGCCCAGTTTCTCTTTATGCACCATGGTAGGCGAATATCACAGAATGCATTGAGAGAAGAGCTTTCTCGAGCTGCTTTGGCAGCAGGAATTGGGCACGTCACTCCACACCAGCTCCGTCATACTTTTGCAACTTCTATGGTAAATTCTGGAGTATCACTTCAGGTTCTAATGGCTTTGTTGGGCCACGTATCTTCAGAAATGAGTCTTCGATATGGACGTCTTTTCGATACAACCATTCGAACAGAATATGAAAGAGCTCTTGATTTGGTAAAAACCAGGATTGGGCCAGTTCCGAAAGAGCGTGAGTATATTCCAGTAATAGTAGATGACCCTTGCTCCTGGCAGAGCGCACCTCTTATTAAATCTCGGCTCTCTGGAGGACACTGCCTGCGAGCGATCGCACAAGGGCCATGCCCCTATGCGAATATCTGTGAGCACTGTGCCAACTTTAGCGTTGATGCCACTAATATCGAGGTTCTTGATTCCCAGCGCAGAGATACTCAAACACTGGCAGAGGATGCGAGCAATCGGGGTTGGATCACCGAAGCTGATCGTCATCGCTCTTTAGTGACACGTCTTGACGCACTCATAGCACAAGCAGGTTTAAAGTGACATCGCAGGAAATAATTTCCAAAGTAGAAGCAGCTTGCCAAGAACTAGTTGATGAAGGCAAACTGGTTAGTTTTGTTGAGGTTGCCCGTCGAACAGGAATCACCAGGAACAGCCTTTATCGAAATGAAGAACTTCGTGCAACTGTGGAAGAGTACCGCAGTATCAGTCGGGAAGCACACACTTTTTCGGGATTGTCTGCCGAAGTCGGCCACCTACGTACTGCAGTCGAAGTTCTAGCCGACAATGTTCGTCGTCATGAAGAGCAGATCCGACGTCTCAATAGAGAAGATCGGTATCGACGACAGGCTACTTGAGATCTTCTCAATCGCAGCTACTGTCTGAAACAGGATTAGCCGGTTAAAGTTATGACAACTCGATGGCAGAATCATTGTGGGCATCATTAAAAAAAGAGCTCGTCTACCGAACCAACTTTAGTACACGAGAGGAGGCAAGAACCGCAATCTTTGATTGGATTCAGTGGTACAACCGGAAGCGTAGGCACTCGAGCGTCAATTATTTGTCGCCGATTCAGTTCGAACAAACCGCTACGATACAAGCGGCATAGATAAGCGGAGTTCAGTGTCCCATTTGGTGAGGAACTCCACGCTTGTGTGTTTTACACATGGGACAGGTTTGGCTAAAGTAGCACTCGTCTTGATGAACTAGCTCTAATTGGGTCTTTTCTTGTAGGTATCGTTCCTGTATCCCTCTAGAGCACTGGGACAGTTGCTGACGGCTATGTCGCCCTATACGTTTCTTGGCGTAGCACTCGATACCTCTCACGTCACTAGGTACCACAGCTCCACTTCTATGTGTGATCACATGATTGGCTGCTTTGTGTGATACTTGATGATCGAAGTCTCTAAGTGCGAGTTTCGCTTTGCTCTGAACTTTCTTCTTTGCTTTGATTAAACGTCTGTGTTTATATGAGCCATTCTTACAACGGCTGATCTTGCGTTTTAGTTGGTCAACAGCTCTGTTTCTCTGGCGTTTGATCGCTCGGGAGTTACGTCCATTGATGATGGTGACGTCTATGGTCTTGTCATCCACCCAAGTAGCCAGAGCCATAGAGTTGATGACTCCTTCATCGATAGCGGTAATAGCATCTCCGTCAGAGATGTCGCTCACAGTCTCATAAGGAATATGCAGACTGAATTGTCTTTTGAATTGTCTTTTATCTCTATCCCAGCACAGTTGGACCTCACTCAACTTGTCGTATGGTACTGGGTTGGCAGTTGCTGAATCAAAGACTTGAGGAATAGCTAGATCAATGCGTTGACAAACTCGACTAAGGGACAGGTGGAGATGACCTTTGGAGATACGCCAAGCAGATCCCTTGGAGAAAGAAAGTGGGCGGTAGTTCTTCTTGTGCCAAGGAAGTCGTACCTTTATTTCATTTTTCTGGTTTGTTCTAGACGTGGTTATTGCCTCGTGAAGGTCGTGTGCGATTATCTCGGTGGTATGGCCGTGTAACGGACGATCCTGGCGCTCTAGCGAGTTGAGGAACGCTTGAATGTCGTACTTGTTCGGTCAGCTCTGAGTCGCCATTATGTGACGGACGATCTTGGTGCTCTTTCGCAAAAAATAGCCATTGCTTAAATCAAATCTCAAAGGCCAACTACTCTCGCAACCTATCCTCTTACCACTTCTACCGTTCTGAAGAGCACTTCGCGAAATCTCCTAATGCTACCAGCCTCGCTTTGGTCTCGAGGGCCGCCAGAGCCCCTCTATCCAAATAGGCGGTGTTTATCCAAATTATCCTCATTGCCGACACTTTAGCTCTCTACCCAGGTGATATTGCATAATTTCATGGTCGCAAACGACTTCTTATGGCAAGAACTTACCTCAAAAGACGAAAGACGACCGAATTCAGGTGTAGACTGCTTTGAGTCTAGGAGTTTTCTAGCTGACGGCAAAGGTCAGGCGGCCTCTATGCATAACTCAAGGAGGAAACGGGTCGCGTGCTGTAAAGCTGTCCTAGGCATCAAAAAACTATGACAACACCTGGGTATTCATTGCTCGATGATTTTCAGACACAGTTTCTATATTCTCTTATAAGAAAGATAGCTACCGCTGTTTTAGCGGCAGCAGTTTTCTTTGCAGGGATTTCTTATCTGGATACGAAAATCTCGTCTGCGACTCCAAACAAGTCTTCGCTACAGCAGCAAGCTGACCAACTCTCGGCCGAAATTTTGGCCCAAAGTTCACAGCTTCACCAGCTCGTGGTAAAGCAAGCTGCCTCCCAAGAGAACCTCTCTCAAGCGCAAAGTGCAGTTGCTCAATCAGAAGCACTCTTGGGATCCGACGAGACCACTTTAAAAGCGGCAGAAGGCAAGCTTTCTACGGCTGCTATAAACGAGTTCGTCAATCAAGTGGGAACTCAGGGGACTGGCAGTTTCTTCAACTCCTCTATCCAAAATGCAATGTTGCGGTCTGATTTTGCGAGCGTCGCAACCACAAATATCTCAGACTATTTGTTAGAGGTTAAGCTAGACCAGTCAAAAGTGCAGACCGCGCAGACGATTCTTCAGTCAAACCTCTCTCAAGCACAAGCAGCACTAAATTCAGTCGAAGCTAGCAAATCTTACATCGCCTCGGAAATCAGTAGTGAACAAAACACGCTTTCGTCGATCAACGGACAGATTCAGAATCTCGTGCAACTAGCACTACAGGCGCAACTTGCACAAAGAGCAACTTTAAAACGAGCCACATCGCAACGTGGTACCTCTGGACAAGGACTACCAAGTGCTAGTGGAATAAAAAGTGTAATTGCTGATGCTGGTGTCGGAAATGGCTGGGGAGGGGTTCCAGCTCCTTTGGATAGTGCAACCTTGGCTGCTCTCAGAGGATGTGAGTCAGGAGGCAACTACCAAGACAATACAGGTAATGGTTATTATGGTGCTTACCAGTTCTCAGCATCTACCTGGCACGCTCTTGGCTACTCGGGACTACCAAGTCAATTTTCTCCTTCGGTACAGGACCAAGCAGCGTCGGTACTTCAACAACGCTATGGTTGGGGCCAATGGCCGGCCTGTTCAATGATGTTAGGACTCATCTAGCAGAGAGCTTTGGATAACAAACAGCGTAATTTCTTCTTTACGTAGATAAGATGACTTTTTGTGTCTGTTATCGTTCCAAATCTGCTATCTAACATTACGTCAGAGTTCCCAGATCTCGAGATTGAGGTGTGGGACTACTCGACTGAGTCATCCATGGCAACCTCCATAGATCGTTGCACCTTTTACGTACCCACGTACATGTCTGGACTTAAAGCTATTGAAATCTCCAAGAAGATGCCCAAGCTAGAGGTCGTGCAACTTCTCACCGCAGGCATAGATGGGGTAAGAAGTCTCATCAACGATGACATAACCTTGTGTAACGCTAAGGGCGTGCATGACGCACCGACTGCTGAACTTGCCGTTGCCTTGGCCCTAAACGCCCGACGGGGCCTCAATACCTTCTATAGAAACCAACTATCAAGTCGTTGGACTCCAAATGCCTATGCCTCCTTAGCGGACTCCAAGGTCCTAATTGTAGGGTACGGTTCCATCGGTCGTGCTGTGGAACAACGTCTTTTGCCCTTCGAGGTAGAGATAACTAAAGTGTCTAGAACCAAACACCAAGATACCCATTCAATTGATGATCTGCCAGTTCTTCTACCCGATGCCGACATAGTGATCTTGTTGGTTCCATTGACCTCTGAGACAAGGGGCTTTTTCAACCACAAGATGTTCAACGCTATGAAAGATGGTGCCATTCTTGTCAACGTTGCAAGGGGCCCTGTTGTGGATACCGATGATCTCGTACATGCTCTAAAAAGTCGCAACATCTTTGCCGCCTTAGATGTCGTGGATCCCGAGCCTCTTCCTTCGAATCATCCGCTTTGGCAACTAGACAACTGTATTATCACTCCCCATGTAGGCGGAAACACGACTTCATTTTCTCGGAGAGCCCATGAGCTCGTGGTTGAAAATCTAACACGGTATCTGAAAGGACAGAGGCTTTCAAATGTTGTTTCCGGTGAGTATTGACGCTCCACCGCAGAGAACTAACGGCCGTCAAACGCGGTAATACTTCGTTCTCTCGGCAAGATGCCGATGGGTTCAGTGTTTCATCGTCCAAGGAAGGATGCGAGCGAGACCACGAGGAATCGCCTCTCTTTTTCTCTAACTTGATACACGAAATTCAAGCTTTAGGGGTAGTAAAGGTTTTACCGATTACGCTTTGCTCGCACTTCTTAGAACATATGGTTTTAAAGTGCGAGTAGCTTCCGAAAACCCATTCGCAGAGACAAAACCCGTGACTAGCAAAATCTAAGAACATCGAAAGATCAGGGAGTCGGACTTCTAACGCAACGTCATAACAAAAAACAATCCTGAACAGGATTAAACTTTGTGTTCCCTTGGCGAAGAGACAATCAACGCATCTTCTCCGAACAGCACGAGTGTCTCTGGAGGAACCCCATTAAAAGATCTACTTCAAACAGAACTCTTCGCTTTCTGCTATGTCGGGCGAAATGCTCCGTGCAAGCACAGCCAAGACCTACGAGATGACGATGCCATTGAAATTCATTTCACTGCTACAAAAGCGGAGTTCAGAGCATTCGACTACAGACATACACCACTGGCAGCGGCCGTAGTTCGGTTTGTCCAAAAGTTCTACCGCTTAGGACGCACCAAGATTGCCGTTCCTTTTGCGTCCAGAGACACTCTAGAACCTGGAGTGACTATATCGACGTCAGCAGAGCCTTGAACAACGGTAAAAGTAACTCCGCCTTTTTCCACTCTAGTTCTTACGTTCGATCCTAAAAAGGTAACATCAGAGACGAGATAGTCGCCATCATGATCTCCTCGAACTGTTATGGCTTCAGGACGTACCAAGATTTCGGCTTCACTTCCAAACCCTGGAGTCCCACTTCCTCTTACATATGGAAAGTTGCCCACATTTGGAACAACGGCAATTTGATCATCTAACACTGTACCTATAAATACATTTACCGTACCCACAAAGTTGGCAACGAAGTCAGTCAACGGAGAGGAGTACACTTGAGTTGGGGTATCAAACTGTTCTAAATTTCCGTTACTCATTACAGCAATTCGATCAGCCAACGACAAAGCTTCCTCTTGGTCGTGGGTAACGAAAAACGTAGTAATGCCTACTTCACGCTGCAGTTGTTTTATCTGCTCTCGGAGATTAGCTCTAACCTTGGCGTCAAGAGCGGAGAGCGGTTCATCTAAAAGAAGTACTTCTGGCTTTATCGCTAGTGCTCTTGCCAAGGCGACTCTTTGTTGTTGACCGCCAGACATCTGATGGGGGTAACGATTAGCCTGTTCACTAAGTCCAACCATCTCCAGCATTTCGTAGGCTCTTCTACGTCTTTCCGCGCCCGAAACGCCTCTCACCTTAAGTCCGAATTCCACGTTTGCAGAAGCGGTCATATTGGGGAAAAGTGAATAGCTCTGAAACACCATACCGATAGATCGTTTTGAAGCAGGTAATCTAGTCACGTCTTTGCCGCCAATATAGACCGCGCCAGAGTCGATCTGTTCAAGACCGGCAAGGGCTCTCAGTGCCGTTGTTTTCCCACATCCTGAAGGCCCTAACATGACCACGAACTCACCGGGTGAAGCTTCCAGATCCAAATCTGAAAGAGCTCTCACATCTCCAAATGATCTCGTCACTTTGGAAAGGCGTACCGCCACACCCTGCATACCATTATTATTTTGAAGGGTCATACCTCCAGACATCGTTTTCGAAGACTCCATCTCCATCACAATAACACAACCTCACTAAAGAAGAACTCCGTCACTTGTATCACTCAGCTAGCTCCGTCAGCTCAGTAATACTCTGAGACGCCACCAAAACTCCACCGCCACGACGGTACCTCTTACCTGCTCGTCGAGAGAACACAACGGTTACAATCGACAGAGGAATCCACGTAAACACTAGAGCTATCAAAGAAAACGCAATGGCTTCAGAGGCCTGAGTCTGACCTATCTGCACTAGATATACGGCAAAGGTCGTAAAGCTCAAAAGTGATGCCACAGCGAACTCGCCTAGACAAAAAGCAAATGCGAGCACCACTACACCTAGAACTCCAGATCTCAAATTCGGAAGAAGCACCCACCATAGGATCTTCCTGAGCGACGCGCCCAAGGACTGTCCCGCTTCGACAAGCGTCTTTATATCAAGCGCCTGTACAGCAGAGTCAAGCGTTCTGTACGTATAGGGCAAAGCCAACACTACATACTCCAACGCCAATATAACTGGCGTGCCCATAATGATGTTAGGCAGAGAACCAAAGCTCGTAATCACACCCAGCGTTATTACGACAGAAGGGATAACTAGGGGAAGAAGCGACAGCGCCTCCATAACTCTTCGTATCTTAGGAGCCTTCCAATGCACCCAAACCGTAGTCGGTATGATGACAACAAGAGACAGTATGACCGTTCCGATACCTATCTTCACGGAAAGAAAAAGTGTTGTCCAAAACTGCGGGTCAGAGAACAGTTTCGAATAGGCGGACAACGAGATCCCTTTACTCGAACCGGTAAATGAAAACCGAGCCGAAGATATAACGGGAACTATGAAATATAGCCCAACCACTCCCAAAACTACTACTCTAAAGATTTTTCCTATCCTGAGGACATTAGAGCCACCTTCAACACCGCTTGACTTTGCTGGCGCACCAATTATCGAAGCCATCTAGAGGCCCTTCTTTGAACGAGACCGTACATGATGGCCGCAATGATAACAACTCCTATCATTCCAGCACCAAGAGCATTACCAAGGTGTGCATGTCCAACGAGCACGTTCCCAGATATTAAAGATCCAATTTGAATAGGCACGATCGGAATTGTTCCCGAAGTAAGGGCGGCGGCCGTCGCATATGCGGCAAAAGCATCTGTAAAAAGAACCAAAAATCCAGCTAAAAGAGGAGGGGCAAGTAGAGGTCCTCCAATATATCGCCAGAACTGTATCCGAGATGCCCCAAGAGATGAAGCTGCATCGACCCATTCTTTGCGAAGGGCATCAATCGGGGGAATCATGATCAAGACCATCAAAGGAATGAGGAAATACTCATAGACGATCGTCAAACCCAAGACCGAATACAGAGAAAAGCCGTGGTTGTAAGGGTTATAGCCAATCTTGGTCAAAAGCTCAGCAACCAATCCAAAGTTGCCCAGAGTTGCTACAAAAGAAAAAGCCAATGGAACACCACCGGTGTTAGCAAATACTCCGGAACCCGCCGTCACCACGGCACGCAGTGTCCTTCCAGGAGAGGCCACGATCGCTAAGGCTACAAGTAATCCTACAAAGGTAGCTATAAGCGCGGAAAACAAAGACAGTTGAATGGAGTTTTTGAACGATTCAAAATAAACTCCCGAGAATCCGACCGAGAAGTTGGACAACGTGAAGTTACCGCTATCGCCCTTGAAAGCGTCTACCACCACCGTGATGGCCGGTATCAGAAGAAATACACCAAGATATAAAACAAAAGGTAGCACACCCATAAATCTTCGCCAGTTTCCATA
Source organism: Actinomycetes bacterium (assembly GCA_021785255.1). Classification (GTDB taxonomy): domain Bacteria; phylum Actinomycetota; class Acidimicrobiia; order Acidimicrobiales; family Acidimicrobiaceae; genus Ferrithrix. The sequence goes on along the minus strand of JAJYGA010000167.1, from coordinate 14,351 downwards.
CCTCAAAAAACGAGCGACCGACATGCCTGCACTTCCCTTTTGGGGTTCGGAAGCGCCGTTGCCTCCGAACCCACTTTGGGACTCTCGGTTTTCACCTAGAGAAGGAACCGCCAACTAACTATCCTTGAGCATTTCCGACTGCGTTGGCCCAGTCCGTCGCAACCACAGTTTCAGCTGTACTTAGCTCAGATGGAGACGGGAACGTAGGTGATCCAGAAACAGGAGGAAGCGCAGAGAGATAGGTCTTGTTCACAGTTCCTGCAGCTATCATCTGCGGCAAACGCACAGGACGGGCAAAGCCCTTCAACCAAAGGTTCTGTCCGGTGTTGGAGTACAAGAACTCCTCCCACAGACGTGCAGCGGCGGGATCTGGAGCATACTTCGAGATCGCTTGAGCATAGTAACCCGCTACCTGAGCGTTCTTGGGCACAATGACCTTCCAATCGATCTTTGGAGCAACTACCTTCCCATAAGCTACGTTTAGGTAGTCCCAGTCGATATTGACCTTAATCTGCCCAGACTCAATCGCCGCAGGAGAAGACTGTATTGGAACGTACACTCCCATCTTTGCCAAGTTGCCAAAGTATGTGATTCCAGGCTTTATGTTGGAAAACGATCCTCCGTTAGCAAGAGCCGCTGCATACACTGCATTGAAGGCAGCAGCTGCACCGACCGGGTTTCCATTTAAGGCCACTGCACCTTTAAGTGCTGGGTTTGCAAGACTGCTAAATCCAGTAATTGGAACATGTATAGCTGAAGCGTTGTAACCAATTGATATGTAGCCGCCGTAATCGTAATACCAGGTTCCGTTTGCTGCCTTTTCGTTAGCTGCAATGTCATTCCACGTAGCTACCTTATAAGGGGCCAACAGACCAGCTGCAGCCGCGCTCTGCGCAAACGCCGGACCTACGTCAATTACATCGGGAGCCCGCGTGGAACTCTTGAGCTGCTTAATGGCATTTATCTCCTCAGCAGAAGAACCGTTGGGATTAATATCATTAATCTTTATTCCATACTTAGCCTTAAAGGCTGACATAATTTCACCGTAGTTCGCCCATCCTGGTGGGAGAGCCGTTACGTTGAGAACACCTTCTTTCTTAGCCGCGGCTACTAGCTGACTCATTCCGCCACAAGCAGCAAGCGAGTTACAGGTTGAGTAGTTCACCGACGAAGACCCCGAAGATGAACTTGATGATGAGGTGGCAGAACTACCGCACGCCGCCATTACTAAGGAACTCACCGCAACTGCGGTGACAGGTAAAACCTTTTTATTGAATTTGTTAGACTTCAACGACAACCTCCACGTTTGGTCCACTAAGAACCTTTTCAATAACATAGCACTGTGTAAACTCACAGATACGCGAATTGTACCCTACTTCTTCTAACCTACCAAGAAGTAACGAGATAGTAAATGGTTGAAACATATAGGAAAACACAATAAATTCACAGCAAACTTTAATAAATCAGTCAAATCGCGACCAAATACCGCATATACATTAGAAAGTAACATTTGTACAGTGAATAAACAGCCTTGCTCTCCCAACCAAAACACGATCGACCTTTTCACCGAAATAATATCGGCCATAGAGGCAAAGCTTATTGGTCACGGGAAGTTCAGAAAAACCGCCACTATGAAAACTGCTGGTTTATCTCTCATTTGGTTGCTCAGCTACTATCTCGTTCTGCGTGAAATCTTGGACTACGTAGACGCAGACGGCAAAGAACAAATCACAGCCGCCCTGGAAGAAACGTTACTCTTTGACATACCCAAAGAAGTCATAGAGACTACCAGCGACTATCTCAGCGAATTAAACCCAGCTCTTTTGAAGAAAGCGGCAGCCAAGATCGCCTCAGGTGTTGACGGTCTTTACAATCTCGATCTTTGGAGTTGGCACGAACAGCTCCTGCACAAACAGCAGAACAAGAGGTCACAGACGTCTAAACGAAAAGGCTTGGGTAGTTACTACACCACGAAGACCATAACTACGGAGTCACTCGAGATTCTCGATCTGTCAACGTTTCGTTTAGACGAACTCTTAGTGCTAGATCCAGCATGTGGAACAGGGAATTTCTTGGTAGCTTTCTATGAGGTTGCTCGCCGAAGGGGATTCGACCCACGCCAGGTAAAGAGTCGTCTATACGGAATCGAGATCGACGACGTAGCGGCGCGGTTGTGTCGAGCCAGACTCCTGCTTTTGGAACCCTGTCTACCGGTAACTGACGCTACAAGCCTTACCGCTCAGATCGTCTGCGCAGATGCTCTGTCTCTGCTTGTAAGCCATCGTAAGTTCACACGACGTGAGACTGGCACAACCAATAAAGCTGCACTACGATGTGAACTGCCCTTGGGAGACTTTACCCACGTGATCGGAAACCCGCCTTTCATAAATCGCATCCGAGCTGCAAGTTCTGGTGGGAACAACAGTCCAAGCCTTCTAACTCATAAGACAAGGGGTTTGATTCGAGCTGCCCCTTACACCGACATAAGTGCCATCTTTTTAGATCTAGCTACTGACGTACTTAAAGACAATGGCTGGATCGTCATGGTACAGCCGATATCTTTCTTAGCAACTAGAGATTCTCAGGAGATCAGGCTCGAACTTCTACGCAATACACGTCTAAGAGCTGCCGTATTCGACCAATCAAAGAGCTTTTCGGCAGTGGTAGATACCGTCACTTTGGTACTTCATAAAGGCTCCCCCAGTTCACATTATCTCATGACCATCATCGTGATATCTAAAATGGGGTCTGTACAGCAAAGGTCGATCACTTTGAACGCCGAATCTAACTCCATGTCTCAACTGGTCGCGATAGCAGCAGGGGTACCCTTACCGTCAGACCTTCCCTTATATCAAACAAACAACTTAAGTTGTATAAGTGAGATGGCTTATTCAACCGCCGACTTTAGAGATCAGTACTACTTCATAAAGAGCAACGTCTATGAAGGATCGATCGAAGATTCGCGAAACGAAGAGTCGTTGAAAGTCATTACCGTAGGCTCCATAGATCCATCGAAAACACTGTGGGGAGAACGAGAGGTATTACTCGGCGGACGAAAATTCCTTCATCCAACTCTAAGTATGCAAAACATCGAAAACCCACGAACCTTGAAGTGGCTCACAGACAGATCAAAAACCAAGATATTAGTAGCAACCCAAAGCGAAATAATCGAATCTGTCATCGACCTCTCCGGAAAGCTAATTGGATCCGTCCCGGTTATAACAGTTACGCCCAAACAGGAAGAAGACGTCTTTGCCGTACAAGCTGCTCTGTGTTCTTCAGTACTTTCTGCAGTTGCGATTGGGAGACACCTTGGTGCTGGACTCTCATACAAGGCTTTGAAACTATCTGCTTCACAGATAGCCGCTCTTCCTTTACCTAGCCACCACGAACATTGGGTTCAGGCGGCTGAGATCCATCGCTATCTATCGGAACACCAAGAGCAATCTATAATTGACGTTCTTAAGCATATTAAAGAAGCCGACATGAACATGCAAGCGGCCTATGGAGTGTACTCAAACGAACTACACGTTTGGTGGTTTGAACGAGTGACTCATTACCTTCGAAGGCATCACCTACGCAGCTCCTCTTCTCCAAGTTCTTAGGTGTCGTATCTACGTTTTGCAGGAATGACACCTCGAAGGCCGCCGAAGGCGTCTTCGACATCCCCTATAGCACGAGGAATGACGTGGATATGAAGATGTCGAACGCTTTGACCAGCCGACACTCCATTATTTACCCCTAAATTAAATCCATCTGCACCATCGGATACAACCTTACGACCTACCTCTACTGCTACCTGAAAAAGCGCGCTCACTAACGCAGTAGAGATCTCCAGCAGGCTTTCGTAATGATCTCTGGGAACGATCAGCCGGTGTCCAGGTGCAACTGGATTCAAATCCCTCACGACCAAGATATTCTCACCATAACTCTCCGAAGACATTTGAAAGCTGACCTGACAGAACGGACAGGTTTTTACTCTCTCCAGTTTGGTTTCCATACCATAGAGTCCAATATCGCGGAAACGTCTGACGTAGTGGTAGTGGGGTTCACGAAACAAAATCGAAGGACTTTTTCACCTTTGTGCATGGTTGGAAGCACAAACCCTATTTGGTCTTTAAGAGCAGCCTTTGACCAAGTTTCGTACTCTTGTGAACTCCAGCCCTTGCGTTTGAACATCACCACCGATAACTCTGGATTCATAACCAGCTCTAGATAGTCTCGCGAAGAGATCTCCTCCGCGGTCCACTGAGCCAAATCGATGGAGGCTTGAACCGCATTTGCGTAAGCCTCCGTACCATTAACCGCCAACGAAAACCAAAATGGTAAGCCTCGAGTTCTTCTCGTAAGATGGAACGCAAACGAAGCAGGATTCCACTCAGGTATTGAATTCATATCGTCCAAGTAGGCAGCTTCTTGCATATGGGCCCTCGCAGCAAGAAGTGGTTCTCGGTAAATTAATGCTGCGCAGTCAAAAGGTGCGAACAGCCATTTGTGAGGATCGACCACGAAGGAGTCGGCCTCCTCGATTCCCTCAAAAAGTGATCTTTTTTCTTTTGACAACAGTGCGGCTCCTCCGTAAGCCCCGTCCACGTGAAACCACAGTCCATTCTCCTTGGCAAACTCCGCCGCTCCCTTCAAATCATCCACGATGCCCGCATTAGTAGTACCGGCTGTCGCTACAACCGCGAAGATCTGAGAACGTTCTTGGTCAGTTAATGAGTTCCACTTTTTATCCAAATCTATCTTCGTCAAGCGTCCCCGCTCGTCACCATCGGTGACGAAAACATCGACATCCATAATGGCCGCAGCCGACCTAATTGAAGAGTGTGCTTCGCGTGCACATATGATGCTCCAACGACTTGGTCGACTCTCTCTGATCGCGCCTTGATGTTGTCGACCAGTATGAAGACCCGAAAGATTTCCTGCTGAGCCACCCGAAACAAAGGTACCTCCCGATCCTTCCGGCATGCCGGCAAGTTCGGCTAACCAACTCAGAGCTTCATTTTCTAGATACACAGCCCCCGCCGCTTCCAGCCATGATGTTCCACATATTGACGAAGCTGAAACAATAAGATCGAAAAGGATCGACGCCTTGGTCGGGGCAACCGGTACAAAAGCCAGAAATCTCGGATGGTCAGATGACAAAGTAGCTGGGGCGTAAGAATCGATAAATCTCTTGAGAACCTCCTTGCCACCAAGTCCTTCCCTCGTGATATTAGTTGGGTACATCTTCGCTATCTCTTCAATGGGTTTTGGTCCGTCTAAAGGCGGTGGCTGCATCGCAATCCGCTCCATCGCATAGTTAACTACTTGATCCGCTAGTTCCCTCAAGTTTTGGTCAAGACGGTGCATCTTGTCGTACGACACAGAATCTCCTATTTCTATATGCAATATATGTATAAATCACATTTATCAATTCCACTATAGGGTCATGGCGATTAATTAATAAGGAATCACGCAAAGTATAAGAAACAATTAGCTCACGATACAATCGATCTCTAGTTAACTATCTTAGAGTTGACTAGTTTGATAATGTATATTTATCTATCCTTCAAGGTGCGACCTCAAATGCGAACAGAAAACGATTCATCAAAACGAGATGGTAATCTGAATGATCTAGAACATCACGTAAAGCTTCTTGAAAAGGGTCTGTTCCAACTTGCACGATCCTTACGAAAGATTCGTGCTGGAGACGAGTCGATGCCAACCTACGCCACTGGAGCTGGGTTCTGGGAGTTAGTTCTTCTAAAACACGGTCAATCCATGAGATCTTCCGAGATCGCCGCTTCGCTTGCAATCGACATCTCCACGGTGTCTAGACAGATAAAGCAACTCGAACACGTCGGCCTAGTTCAGCGGGAGCCAGATTCAAACGATGCTAGGGCTGCTCTCATATCTTTAACTCCCAGAGGCGAAGAGATCGTCAAACAACTCCTGTCAAAACGAGAAGATAAGGTACGACAAGCGCTCGAGGGATGGACTGTGAAGGATCGCGAATGCCTAGTACGTCTGCTGGACAAGTTAGTGCTTGGCTTGAATGCATGCGATGACACTCCGTCATAGTGCTGCGCGAGGCTAAAAAAGCAATAGGCCGAGGTAGTATCAGTTCGCCGGGCGTTTCCCTGTTACTCCGAAGATTTTTCGTCGAACAAGAAGAACGGGTTGGTTAGTGAAGCTAAAGTCTGTGTTCTTGGCTAAGGTAGCCTTCGGCTCGTTTCAATGTCTCTTGTTGAGGTGCAACACGACATTTCGATCCCGATGTTCCCCCACAAAGTGTTTGGGAACCAGTAGCGAAGTGTTGTAAGCTACCGTTCGGTGCCAAGACGCGAGATCTGCAGATGACTCCACTTCAGTACTTTGAACAGGAACATCGATATTCCCCATCTCTAAATGAACCTCCAAATGGCTGTCGCCGGAAAAAAGTTCAACGACGCGAAACTGCGATGGCCAGTCCATAATTGATACGGTGGTCACCTCGAAAAATCCGAATCTAGGATCGTAGGGTGACTGTGAAGGCATAACCCTATTCACGTGCGTATGACCACTTAGCCAAAGAATAACATTGGGGAATCGATGCAAGAGATCGCTCAATCTCTCCTTGGTCACCTCGGTATCTCTAGCATCTCTAAAGGAGTTGTTCATCTTGAATAAAGGATGATGCGAGGTAATAACGATATAGCGATCTATCCCGACAGAGTTAGCAACTAGCTTTCCATCTTCAAAGTATCTGCTAGAAGACTCTTTCAACTTCTCTTCAAGCCAAAGAAATTGACTCTCATCTATTGCTCCTTCTTCATCTCCAGAGGGGACTGCCGTGTCTAACGTCACGATACGTACTTTGTCGTTAAGATCATAGGCAAAATACGCAACATGGTTCTCAACGTTCCAATCAGTAAAACCATGTCCTTTTGGGAGACCAGGGGCATTCAAATAAGCCGCTATCACGCCATCGACACCAACATGTACACGCCCTTCATCTGGAGATATGTCTCTTTGAACGCCACTTAAGTAAAACAATGTGGGGTCCTCGATAAACTCTTCATAAAGAGAACCTTCTCCTATAGCGCCGATATCAACTGACTTGGATTGACCAACGGCAAGCTCCTGTAGAGAAGATGAAACCCTTCCTACGCCTTGTGTGAGGATTTCGTGATTTCCGTTACAACCCAACCAGGGCATCTTCAGTCCGTCGCTAACTATCGGTCTCAGTGCGTTTCGCAAGAGTCCGTCTACCCGAGGAAATCCAAACCTTTCCTTGTAACTATCTTTGTCCCCCTCTGGTTGCCAGTACGCATAGGATCCAAAGTATTGGTCTGAAACTAACTCCATCTCATCAGATCCCGAAGGAATCTCAATCGTACCTCCACCCAATAGAGCCATCACCCAGGAAAACTCGTTACTTTGAGCGTTATCGATCAGGTCCCCTGTAGTAAGGACTAGATCAATCTCTCTATCGGAAAGTTCCGAGTTCGGAAATCTGTTCAGAGTTCGCACGAGTTCATGGACCATGGAGTAAATTAAAAACTCTTGTGGACGATATCCCGGTACAAGTCCACTAAAGCGGCGGTCATCTGCGTATTGATTCACATACTCGAACCTTGACGGCGATTTCACGTCCGCCAACTGAAAGTCGGTAACATGAACCACGCGGCAAAGGGACTCCAAGATATGTTGAGCATGGTCGTTGTTGTAAAGCTCGTATCTGTGGATCATCTCCTCACCCGCCGCCGGCTTAAGAGCCCTAAAGTCCCGTAGTGCCCCTTGAGATATAGCTTTCCCAACCTCGATCGACTCCTTCGAAGTAAGGGGGTTTATGAAATCACCGTCACGTGCCTGCAAATAGAACTACCTCCTTCAAAGGTGATGAACAAGTACAGATTATGCACCGCCAAACTAGGGGGCACTAGTTTGGCGGCCGAAAAGTTCGACGCATAACCCTGGCTCCAAATACTGATTCGGAACCCGTGAGTCGAAGCTAGGGGCGTAACCTCGACCGCTAACAATGTTTTAGATGTCAAACATGCCAGACGTCTTACCACTAAGTAAATACGACACGTCAATTTGACAAACTGTTGTCCACAAACATGGCTCATAGGCGATTTCGCTACTTCTGCATATACAAAAACTATGATGACAGTAAAGGTGGTCCAAAAGAACTCCGATGCAGTTTGTGAGAGGTTAGGGAGTATGAAGCTATTTTCGTTCATTCATACTAAGAGAACGCCGAAACAACGCGAGAGATCCCTTGACAGTCACGAAACTCCAAAGACAATTTTTGTGCTTGGCGGTGGTGGTGGAAAAGGCGCTTGTCAAGTCGGCATGCTTATAGCTCTGATCGAGCAAGGCATTCGAGCGGACGAGGTCATAGGAGTATCTGTTGGAGCGCTGAATGGAGCTGTGTATGCCAGTCAACCCACATTGGACGGTCTTCGAAGTCTTGAGAGTCTTTGGAGTTCACTAGATAAAGACACTATTATGCCAAAACGGAAGCTCGGTACTACCTGGAGATACGCTCAGCGAGGTGAGTCTGTCTACCCAGGTGAAGGGCTACGAAATCTTATCAGCTCGCATCTGACACTGACGGACATCCAAAATACGACTATACCTCTTGAAGTACTAGCTGCGGACTATACCACTGGGGAAGAAGTGTGGTTTAGTGCAGGAACACCTCGGGATGTCCTTTATGCATCTGCCGCCATACCTGGCGTTTTCCCTCCAGTTCGACTCAATGGCAGATTACTAGTCGATGGCGGAATCGTAAACGATACCCCAATAGATCGAGCTGTGCTTCATGGCGCAACGCACATATATATGCTGTTATGCGGTACTCCTTTTGCCCGATTGCCCGATCCACAACGACCCTTAGAAGCCTTGGTTCGATCGGTCACACATACAAAGACGGCACACTTTCGACATCAAGTACACCATGTACCAAAAGGCATATCTATTACCGTACTTGACTGTCCCGAGGCAGCGGGAGTTGAAGCTTTGGACTTCTCCAAAAAGAATCTTCTCTTATCTGCTGGGCACGACAGAGCCATTAAAATCTTGACGGGTGAGGTAACGGTGTCGTTCGACCCTCCATCGTCTGAAACCGCTTCTTATAGCACCGCTGAATACATCTTGGAAGACTACGTCATTAAGTCTAAAGCTGATCGTTCTAGATTGCGTTATGCCTCCAAAGTGTTAAGTACAAAAGGCATACACCACAACAAAGTCTAACAAGTCTCATCTCCTCCAAAAAGTTTATTTGGACGACCTAATTAAAGTTAAAGCCAACGATTTGCACGGAGCCCAATGTTCCAATGCACCTTTACGAAATCTTTCATAACTAACCCTGACTTTCAATCAATGCACCACCCAGAAATTTTCCTGCTCTTTCGACAGCTCTCTTTGCTTCATCAACGAGTCCCTCCATGGAAAAAAACGCGTGAATCATAGAGTCATATCTCCAGAGTTCGACCTGGTTCCCGGTTTTCCGAAGAGCATCCGCGAAGGCGATGCCTTGGTCTCTGAGTGGATCAAATCCCGCCACTACCACTAACGTCCTGGGCATATTAGACAAATCAGGCGCCAACAAGATAGAGAACCTAGGATCTGAAAGATCACTTTCATCACGCAAGTAGAGTTCTCCGAACCATTGCATATCTGTAACGGTCAAGAAGTATCCCTGGCGATTTTCATCATATGAACGATAGCTGTCTTGGTTAAGACCGTCGGTTACAGGATAGGCTAAAAGCGCAAAGTCTATCTTCTCGGCTGTCTCTCGAGCTAGATATGATACCACCGCAGCCAAATTGCCTCCAGCAGAGTCTCCTACGACAGCAAGCGGAACCTTCTTCAAGGAGGGGTTGGGGCACAGATCCGCCCGATTCTGCGATACGTAGGTAAATGCATCATACGCATCTTCGACCGCAGCTGGGAACTTATTTTCAGGAGCCAAAGCATATTCCACAGAAACAACAACGGAGTTTGAATATCTCGCCAGCGATCTCGCAAGCTGATCATGAGATCTGATACTACCGAGTACGAAACCGCCTCCATGATAAAACACGGTCACTCCCACGCATTTCTCTGGTGCAACAGGCCAATAGATCCGGATTGGAATCTTTCGAAACCTTCCCTCAACAACACTGTCATCTATTCGACTCAGCAAAGCTTTGTCCTTGGACTGGAGCTGCGCCATCAGTTCTATACTCGCTCTGGCAGCTTCAACTCCAACGGCTGACAGATCACTATCACCCATGGCTTCTAAAGAGGCTAGTAAAGGAACGAGCTGGCCATCAAGTTCCGACATCTTATAGTTCGTCCTTTCATCCTCTCACTTCATTTAGGCAATCGTAGATCAAAAGCGACGCTTACGTATCTCGCTACTTAGAGCTGTGTTCTTTGAGCAGCGCTCGCAACTCTAAGAGATCGGGGTCAGACAAAACGTGCTTTTGAGTTTCAACATTCGCTCTCACTTGTGCTGTTGAGGTAGCACCAGCAATCACCGAGGAGACTTCGGACGAAGCCAACAAGAATGCAAAGGCGAGGTCCAATATCTTCATACCTCGTTGCTCAGCAAACCCTTCTAGCGCTTCAATCAAGTCAAAGTTTGCTCCTTCGATCTCCTCGGGTCGACTCGAAAGACGCGTACCTTGAAGAGGTTGTTCACCCCTTTTAAATTTTCCAGTTAATAGGCCGGATGCAAGCGGAAAAAATGGAAGAAAGCCAATGTCAAATTCGTTACAAGCCGGAAGTACCTCGGTTTCAACGTCTCGTTCTAGCAACGAATAAAGATTTTGGGCCGATATGAACCGGGAACTACCCATTTCCTTAGCCACATAATCTCCCTGAACTATCTGCCATCCTGAAAAGTTAGAAGATCCTATGTATAAAATCTTCCCGTCTCGAACCAGATCATCCAAGGCAGAAAGAGTCTCTTCGATGGGTGTGTGAGGGTCTGGTTTGTGAAGTTGATATAGGTCAAGGTGGTCCGTCTGAAGTCGGCGCAAGGATGCTTCCACTGCACGCCTGATATATCTCCTGGATCCGAGCGCTATGTCGCCCGTTCCCATCTCCATACCAAACTTCGAAGCCAGCACCACTTCGTCACGTCGGTCCTTTAAGATTTTGCCCATAAAGGTTTCAGATCCCCCTTTACCGCCATAGATGTCAGCTGTATCGAAGAGATTAATGCCCATGTCAAGTGCTTCAAAAATTACTCCGCGCGAAGTCTCTAAATCACATCTGACACCAAAGTTATTGCATCCGAGTCCTACCTCTGATACCGTTAGGCCCGAGTTGCCAAGTTGTCTAAATCTCATCCACTTCCTCTTTTTTTCCTAAAACCAAGTGTTGCACGATCCACAATTTCAGAGACTGGAACGGACAGGGTTTTAGACGCGGCCACTGCATCGTCAATTTCCACTTTATAGCCCAGTCGTGTATATTTGACCCGCACAGTTAGTCCTTGGGCTACCTCAACCATCTCGAAGGCATGCGGCACCACACTTCGGTCAACAGGTAATACTCTTACTCCAGGAGATCTAGTCACAACATGCAAGTACTCTACGATTTGGTATAGATCTGCTCCTTTAGTGAGTATGGTAATCTCATAACCTGGTCTCGACTTTTTCCCTATCACCGGGGTAATCCAGGAGTCCAGCGCTCCGCGGGAGATCGTCGAATCTATAATCAATCCAAGTTCTTCTCCTGACAGGTCATCGACATGGACTCCAACCATATAGATCTGATCTCTGCCCTCCTCTAAGTGCATGTCTTCCAGCAGATATGCACTTAGAACCCCAGAATGGTTTGGTCTAACTTTATGTCCTGCACCGTAACCAACTCTAATTAAAGTTCCACTACCCTCGCCGTAATGATAAGTTCCAGTCTCACTAAGCGCTGCTAGGAGAACAGCCGCAGTTGGAGTCAAGTACTCAAATGAATCGTCAGTAAGACTAACTGGAACCTTAGCCCTAATTAAGAGTTCGGTCACTACTGGAGCTGGATTTGGATAGCACCCATGAGCCATCTGCATCTGCGAACATCCAAGCCTTGCTTGAGTGCTAGTTATCTCCTTTACCTTTAAAGATCCAAGCAGACTCAGTACCCCGACGACGTCAACGAATGTGTCCACCGTGCCAAGTTCGTGTAGATGGTTTCCTTCTAAGTCACCATGTATCTTTCTCTCAGTATCACCTAGAAGACGGAACACCCTCTTGGAGTGTTCTACAACTTCCAAAGGCTGATCTAACCTCCCCAAGTTATCGATCATCTGATCTAGAGTCATCCCTCGCTCTCCACCAACAACGCTCACTTGACAAGCAGAGAGAGAAGACCTCAAAACTCTTTCGCACAGTACTTCAGCGCCAACCGCTGATGCCACTGTATTTATGACCAGTTCAACTTCTCCTTGGTCCTCGAAAAGACTCCACAAAGCAGCAATGAGCATGTCTCCGGCGGCACCGTTTGAAAGATCAAGATGGAGTCTTGTCAAAAGATCTCCTCGGATAAACGAGCAGCACCTATCCTATTTGAGATTCTAAAAGCAGCGCACGCCGCTCCAAAGCCGTTATCTATACCCATTACAGAGACTCCCTGGGCACACGATGACATCATTGCTAAAAGGGTCGTCACCCCTTCCAAAGATGATCCGTATCCAGCTGATGTTGGGACTGCTACTATAGGCTGAGGCAAAAGACCTCCAACCACTGATGCCAGAGCACCTTCCATTCCAGCAACCACAATGACTACATCAAAACGGTCTAGCTCTGGAAGCACTTCAAAGATACGATCCACATGCGCCACACCCACATCGGCAAAAAGTTCAGAGTCGATACCAAGAGCAAAAAGTGTCCCTTTACATTCGTAGGCAACTCTAAGATCAGAGGTACCTGCCGTTAAAATCACTACCTTAAAGCCAACAGGTTCAGGCTCACCAATCACCAATGTCCTATAGCTCGACTCATGATCAAGATCAGGAAAGATATGGACCCTATCTATGCTAACTTCTTCAGCAGCCAAGATCTCTTCAACTACTTCACCTCGACAGCGAGTTACTATCACAGGTTCATCACTGTTTCCAAGATGATGTCGAACGATCGCTACTACCTCCTGGGTAGTTTTTGCATGAGCGTAGACGGCTTCGGGCATCCCTAGCCGTTGTTTTCGAGCAAGATCTACTCTCGCCACCACCTCTTTACTCGTACCGACATCAAGTCCCTCGTAGTTCATCTCTTCAGCTTAGTTACAACCTGCTTGCATCGTCATCGTGGGCATTACCTTTACTCTTGAAGCACTCGATACCATGACCATATGGTGTATTCAAACCATTCTCTTTCCACTTAGTTAATGCAAATTACCGACCAGAGTCATCTTTGGCTTCGGAGTCGAGAATTTTGGGTCTAGGATCACTAGTGTGAGAGTTATGGGGAGGTGACCAAGTGAAATCATCTAAACCGTTTAGAGGGATGAAAGATGTGCTGCCTGGCGAGGTCGAAAAACGCGACGCGCTCCTGGACACGATTCGATCAATCTACAGATCTCACGGTTACATGGAGATCGAGACGCCGATCGTCGAATCACTCGATGTCCTCTTCGACTCTGGAGGCGGAGAAAACGAGAAGCTAACTTACAAGTTGCTAAAACGTGGAGACAAATTGGACCTCGATGACGCCATGTCAGCAGACGATTTAGTTGATGGTGGACTTCGTTTCGATCTCACGGTACCGCTGTGCCGTTTCTATGCCGAGAACCTCCACAGACTTCCCAAACCTTTCAGATCTGTTCAAATAGGTCCCTCCTTTCGAGCAGAAAGGCCTCAAAGAGGTCGCTATCGCCAGTTTACTCAAGCCGACATCGACATTTTAGGAGATCCCAGTCCACTAGCAGAGATAGAACTAATCACGGCATCCGGTCACGCCCTTCACGGTCTAGGAATGGGTGAGTTCACCGTTCGTATAAACGACAGAAGAGCAATAGATCGAATTCTACTAAAAGCTGGAATCGAGGAACGTCTTTTACAAAGCGCGATGGTTGCCCTAGACAAGCTGGACAAAGTATCACCGATGCAGGTTATAGAAGAGTTGCATCAAAAGGAGATACCAATAAGGATCGCAGAAACTGTCGTAGAAAGGCTTGCTCAAGTATCTCCTCAAAGAGCTCTTGACGTGATGTCCGACATGGGTGCAGACGACGCATCTATCTCTTCTTTGCAAAAGGTTCACAAATACAGTGCCCATGCGGTCAAGGGAATGAAGGTGGTAGTGGATCCGCTTTGTGTTCGTGGACTCGGATACTACACCTCTACTGTATTTGAAGTATCACATCACTTATCGTCAAGCTCTATTGCTGGAGGTGGA
>JAJYGA010000028.1:385-5933 GCA_021785255.1 Actinomycetes bacterium | reverse complement strand
TGTTGTTACTACTATGTAGGTTGAATGGGATTATTTGACAAAGTTCTTCGCGCTGGCGAGGGAAGAAAACTAAAACGACTTGCCGAGATAGTGCCTCTCATCAATGACCTTGAAGGTGAGATGAGTACGCTTACCGATGCACAGCTTCGAGCAAGAACGGATGAATTCAAAGAGCGAATCTCTCTAGGAGAGAGCGCTGACGACCTGTTGGTCGAGGCCTTTGCCGTTGTCAGAGAGGCTGCTAAAAGGACGATTGGCCAAAGACACTATGACGTCCAGCTCATGGGTGGAATGGCATTGCACTTTGGTTGGATTGCTGAGATGAAAACCGGTGAAGGAAAAACTCTTGTTTCCACTTTACCGGTCTATCTGAACGCTTTGGAGGGTAAGGGCGTTCATGTCGTTACAGTTAACGACTATCTTGCCCATAGAGATTCGCTATGGATGGGTCGCGTCTATGAGTTCTTGGGATTAACTGTTGGTAGGGTTAGCGCCGATGTTCCTGACTCTGGGGCAAAACGAGAGGCTTATCAAAGCGATGTAACCTATGGAACCAACACTGAGTTTGGTTTCGACTATCTGCGGGACAATATGGCTCGATCCCTTGATGATATTGTCCAAAGGGGTCACTACTTTGCCATTGTGGACGAGGTGGACTCTATTTTGATAGACGAAGCTCGAACACCACTTATCATCTCGGGGCCCTCTGAGATGTCTCAGGAGCTTTACTACAGATTTGCAGGCATAGTGCGCACTATGCAAGATGGGCGTGACTACGAAGTTGATGAAGAGAAAAAGACGGTACTTCCAACGGAAGACGGTATCGTCAAGGTCGAGAAAGCGTTGGGGATCGAAAATCTCTTCGATATCTCTGCCATGGTATTTCTCCATCAACTCAACCAAGCTCTTCGAGCTAAAGAGCTATATAAGCGGGACAGAGACTATATCGTAGAACGCGGCGAAATCAAGATAGTAGATGAGTTTACGGGTCGTACTCTTGAGGGCCGCCGCTGGTCTGAGGGGCTACATCAAGCCGTAGAGGCCAAAGAACGGGTGAGGATAAAAGAAGAGAATCACACCTGGGCCACAGTGACGCTGCAAAACTACTTTCGCATGTATGAAAAGCTCTCCGGTATGACAGGAACTGCAGAGACTGAGGCTGCCGAGTTTGCAAATACCTACGGTCTTCAGGTCATACCGATTCCAACTTACAAAGATCTCATACGAATTGATCGTGCCGATTTTGTGTACAAGTCGGAGATGGGCAAGTTTCAAGCCGTGGTGGATGATATTGCAGAACGCAATGCCAGTGGACAACCCGTTCTTGTGGGGACTGCTTCGGTAGCTAAGTCAGAGTTGCTGTCTCAGCTGCTCCAGAAACAAGGTATTCCTCACTTTGTTCTAAACGCTAAGAATCATGCCCTGGAGGCCCAGATAGTGGCTCAAGCAGGACGCCTGGGTGCGGTTACCGTGGCGACTAACATGGCTGGTAGAGGCGTCGATATCTTGCTGGGAGGTAATCCCGAGGGCCTGGCCATGCAAGACGTTCTTGCACAAGGCAAAACACCTGACGAGGAAGAAGGAAAGGCTCTTTATGAAGAAGCGCTTTCCCGGTACAAAGAGATATGCAAGCAAGAGGGCGAAAAGGTTCGTGAACTAGGTGGACTGTATGTACTGGCATCTGAAAGGCACGAGAGCCGTAGGATTGACAATCAGCTTCGTGGTCGCTCTGGACGTCAAGGTGACCCTGGTGAATCTAGGTTTTATCTATCACTAGAGGATGATCTTCTGCGTCTTTTCTCCGGCGGCGCTATGAATTGGATGATGCAAAAGACCTTCCCGGACGACCAACCGATCGAGGCCAAAATGGTTACTAAGGCTATCGAAAGGGCCCAGACGACAGTTGAAGGCAAGAACGCCGAGATTCGCAAAGAGGTTCTGAAGTACGACGAAGTGCTAAATGAACAGCGAAAGATTATCTACAAGCGGCGCCGCCAAGTGCTTGATGGGGAGGATCTAAAAGAACGTACGTTTGAGATACTAGATGAAGTTGTCACCGAACTCGTTGATACCTACTGTGAGCGGGACTTTCAAGAGGAATGGAATCTTGAAGGACTCTTGACCGATGTGAAGGGATATTGGCCCAGCAAGTTCGTACTATCAGATCTACAGCAGGCAGTCTCCAAAGATCAGCTTATCGATTCCTTGGTCGCGGAGGCCGAAGAGTACTACGACGAGAAGGAAAGCAGGCTTCCTGGGGGTTCTGAGACGGCAAGAGATATCGAACGTGAGGTCATGCTCACCGTTATCGATCAAAAGTGGAGAGAACATCTTTCAGAGATGGACTACTTGCGCGAGGGTATCAATCTCAGAGCCATGGGCCAACAGGATCCGTTGGTGGCCTGGCAGCGGGAAGGTTACGCAATGTTTAGTGATCTGATGGAGGAGATCGACTCGGACTATCTTCGCTATGTCATGACAGTCGATGTAGTCGCCGCTCCTGTTGCAGGAGTTGACCTGAATCAAGCTTCCTATTGGGGCGCTAACGATCCCACTGATATCTCATTGTTAAATCCGGCACAAGCTGTTCCTCTTAGTGAGATTATGCACTCTTCAAAGCAGGTCGAGGGCACCGATGCTGACGTGTTAGGTGAAGAGACCCAAGAACCCTTTGTCAAGGATGCTTCTGAAAAAGTTGGACGAAATGAACCTTGCTGGTGTGGTTCGGGAATCAAGTTCAAGCATTGCCATGGCAAAGCTAGTTGATATCTGGGTGTAACTTTGGCAGACTATAAGGATCTATATGAAGAGATAGCCGTTCGAGTAAAGGCTGCTCAAGGATACTTGGGGCTTGTGAAGCTGCAACAGGAGTACGATCTCTTGGAGGCAGAGTTATCGAATCCTGACTTCTGGGACGATCCGGTCGTGGCCCGAGAGCGAACAAAACGTTTTGGACAGATTCGCCAAGATCTGGATACGTTGAACTTTCTTGCAACATCGTTGGAAGAGTTGGAGATTGCGAGAGACCTTATTGAATCTGGGGAAGAAGACTATAGGGGGGAGTTCGACAGGGTTCTCGCCGAGTTGGTAGCTCACCTTGATGAGGTCGAGATGCGAAGCCTTGTTGGAGGGGAGTTTGACGAAGGTGACGCGGTCTGTGAGATTCACGCGGGTGTCGGAGGAACAGATGCACAAGACTGGGCTCAGATGATGCTGCGCATGTACCAACGCTTTGTGGAATCTGAGGGTATGGAGTTTGAGCTCGATGACGTAACCGAAGGTCAGGAGGCAGGGATCTTGTCGGCGACGTTTATTGTTAGAGGTAGGTTTGCATATGGATATCTGGCCGCTGAAAAAGGAGTTCATCGCCTGGTCAGGATATCTCCTTTTGATGCTCAGCGGCGTCGTCAAACCTCCTTTGCCTCACTGGAAGTAATACCATTAATTGATGCAGATACGTCCGATATCGTGATCGATGAGAAGGATCTGCGTATCGATACGTATCGATCTTCGGGGGCAGGAGGACAGCATGTAAATGTTACTGACTCCGCGGTGCGAATTACTCATTTGCCAACAGGCACGGTGGTGTCATGTCAAAATGAGCGTTCGCAACTGCAGAACAAAGCAAAAGCTATGGAGATCCTTAAGGCGAAACTCGCCGAAAGAGCTCGTGTTGAACACAAAGAGACCCTGGAGAAGATCGCGGGTCCCCAAGAGGATGTTTCTTGGGGGTCTCAGATACGATCCTACGTTTTGGCCCCATATCAGATGGTCAAGGACCATCGTTCGGAGTATGAAGACGGTAATGTGCAAGCGGTTCTTGATGGAAACTTGAAACGTTTTGTGCTTGAATATCTCAAGTGCCGAAGGTCCCAACTTGGATAACATGAGCGTATCAACTGTGGTAAGTTGGTAGATTGATAAGAGGTTCATAACAGTCTCATGATTTATCTTGTGTGAGTTGGATGTCGAGATATTCAAAAGACGAGGAAGGAACGCATACGTGATCCGTCTAGAGAACGTTTATAAGTCTTATGCCCCAGGTCAATACGCCCTGAAAGGGGTCTCGATGGAGATCGAACGGGGTGAGTTTGTATTTTTGATCGGGCCGTCAGGCTCTGGTAAGTCGACGATGCTAAGACTACTACTTCGAGAGGACGTCGCAGATCAAGGAAGTGTTTGGGTGGCAGGAAAAGACCTTTCCAAGATTCCATCGTGGAAGGTTCCTTACTTCAGGCGAAACATAGGATCGATCTTTCAGGACTTTAGACTTCTTCCTAACAAGTCAGCGTATGAGAACGTGGCTTTTGCTCTTGAGGTGATCGGCAAGTCCAGGAAGGTAGCGGAGAAGCAAGTTCCTCAGATCCTTGAGTTGGTGGGTCTTGCAGACAAGATGCGTAGACTTCCTCACGAGTTGTCAGGAGGAGAGCAACAAAGAGTGGCGATTGCTAGAGCTTTTGTCAATCGCCCTTTAATCTTGCTGGCGGACGAACCCACGGGGAACTTGGACCCTGAGACTGCATGGGGTGTGATGAGACTTCTCGAGCGAATCAATAGAACTGGCACCGCGGTGGTCATGGCTACTCACGACGTAGGAATCGTAGATCAGATGCGCCGACGTGTCATTGAGATCGATGCGGGTACGGTGGCTAGAGACCAAATTCGTGGTGTTTACGGACTTGGTGTACATCCATAACAACTAGTTCTTTCGATGTAATGGGCAGTATTTTTCTCTATAGTTAATGCACGTATAGTTTGAGTTTATCAGGAGTCGTCTTTTGGGTCTTTCAGTTGAGTACGTTGTCAGGGAGACTGCGGGCAATCTTTGGCGCAACCGTCTCATGTCGTTGGCTGCTATGTTGACAATAGCGGTCTCTTTGGCGCTTGTGGGATCAGCACTGTTGCTCAAGCAGGGAGTAGCTACCTCTACGCAGGCGTGGAAAGGCGGAGTTCAACTCCTTATATTTATGCAACCCAATGCAACTACTGCTCAGGATAAAGCAGTGGTGACTCAACTTAATACCCTTCCCTCGATACAAAGGTACTCCTATGTCAACAAGTCTGTATCGTATCGAGAGTTTCGCAGATTGTTTGCAAACCAACCTGACCTGTTGAACTCAGTTACTGAGGCCCAGATTCCCCCTTCATATAGAGTCGTGCTGAAGAACCCCTCAGAGGCTCCGTCGATAGGGCAGATCTTCAACGGCCAGCCCGGTGTAAAGGCGGTTGACTATAACTTCGCGGCGATCCAAACTTTAGAGAAGGTCTCCTCGATTGCTCAGGGTGTGATAATTGGCCTGGCTGTCATCTTGCTCTTGTCTGCCACTGTTTTAATACTGAATGTGATTCGAGTAGCTATATTCTCTCGCAGGAGAGAGGTCATGGTGATGAAGTTGGTGGGAGCTACCAACTGGTTTATCAGAATTCCCTTCATGTTGGAGGGATTTACGCAGGGCCTTGTGGGTGCCATGATCGCTGGCGCTGCAGTACTGGGAATAAGAGCACTGTTTAACTATTTCATTCAGCGTTTTCAAGTACATCTTCTTAG
>JAJYGA010000028.1:0-375 GCA_021785255.1 Actinomycetes bacterium | reverse complement strand
TGACCGAACTAGTGGTGTTCGTGGTCGGAGTCGTTGTTGGAACTGCTGGCTCTGCTTTGGCTGTTCGTCGTTACTTAGGCGTTTAGCGGACGAGGTAAGCCGTCTTTATGGAGCTCCATGGTCGATGACTCCAGTTGATCAAATGGGAGGGCAAACCCCCTCTGTAAGGGCGGGGTCGAGCGACCTCTGTAACACCGTCGAGGCAAAATAGCACTATGAGCATACGTGAGCGCCTGTATCTCAAAGAGGAGGAACGACCCACTCTTATACGTCACTGCTCAGATGCTCGCTACGTCTGGAACTTAGCGCTCGAACAACGTAACTTATGGGTTAGATACCGCACACGAAAGATCACGTATAACTCCCAAGCACATG
>JAJYGA010000105.1 GCA_021785255.1 Actinomycetes bacterium | reverse complement strand
ATATCATTTCTTGAACCAATCTGAGCTGTCCTACTCGCCTTCAGACGCTATGGCGGGTCTTCCCTATAGTGGACTGAACGTCGCTTTGGGTGTGAAACACTTGCAGATGCTTGGAGTCAAGTACTATATGGCATTTTCTCCGACTGTTAAGGCTGAGGCAACAAGAAATCCCAATCTCCAGCTAATAAGTACCGTTCCTGCGGTAGATCCGAGTAAGAGCCAAAGTGGGTCTGTACTGGGGCAAAGCTGGAATATCTATCTGGTGCGAGGTGCCCAAAGCGTAGTGCCTTTGACCCATCTACCAGTGGTGTGGAAAGGTATGCGTGGTGGAAAGAGCGACTGGTTGAAGTACTCGATAAGTTGGTACCAAAGCCCGAGTCAGTGGAGTATCTATAGGGCTCAAAACGGACCAAGTAATTGGAAAAGAGTAGTTCCTGGAGCGCCTGTAGGTTCTGAGCCAAAGTTGCCTTCAATCCAAGTGACCAATACGATATTGAAGACGGACTCGATCTCCTTCCACGTGTCAAAAGTGGGTGTTCCCGTGGTGGTTCGAGAGTCTTATTTCCCAAACTGGCATGCAACGGGAGCTGCTGGCCCCTTTAGGGTAGCGCCAAACCTAATGGTCGTTGTGCCAACTTCTAAACAAGTTGAGTTGAACTATGGGGCTACGACGGTAAATGTTGCAAGTAATATCCTCTCGGTTTTGGCGGTACTTGCGACTTTAGCCGTCTGGATCGGCAAGCCTGAAACAATTTGGAGAAAACTACGCGGCAAAAGCGCAACCTCTCTGACTAACCTTTAGTGGTTGCCGGAGCACGGTACCAATGATAGGTGGTGAGTCATAATAGAGATGGATACATCGATCTTTAAAGCCTATGATATCCGAGGCGTCGTACCTCAAGAACTTGACGAAGAGTCATGCCGACTCATCGGAGCGGCATTTGCAAGCTTTGTGCAAGGTACACAAGTTGTGGTAGGGCATGACATGAGGACCTCAGCGGAGGCACTGGTTGCCGCCTTTACCGAAGGCTTAAACGCCGTGGGTGTATCGGCAATTGAAATTGGACTTTGTTCTACAGACATGTTGTATTTTGCTTCTGGGAAGTTAGGTCTTCCTGGTGCAATGTTTACTGCTTCACACAATCCTGCGCAGTACAATGGAATCAAGC
This sequence comes from Actinomycetes bacterium, assembly GCA_021785255.1. Lineage (GTDB taxonomy): Bacteria > Actinomycetota > Acidimicrobiia > Acidimicrobiales > Acidimicrobiaceae > Ferrithrix. The sequence continues at coordinate 4,766 of JAJYGA010000105.1, read as the reverse complement.
TATGTGGCCCAGGAGCCGCTCCAATCTCTTCTGATACAGGGCTACACGACATAAGAGAACTGGCGCTTGGATTTGCAAGCGGTTCTTTGTCAAAAGGGAAAGGGATACGTAATCAACATCTAGACCTTTTAGATGACTTCGTAACTCACGTCCAGTCGTTTGTAGATGTGACTAAGTTTGCACCTCTGAAGGTCGTTGCTGATACTGCAAATGGAATGGGGGGACTTGTAGTTCCCAGAGTCTTTGAGAGACTGCCTGTGTCGTTGGAGATCTTGTATCCCGAGTTAGATGGTAACTTCCCGAATCACCCAGCTGACCCAATACAGCCAGAGAACCTTGTCGACCTCAAAAATCATGTTCTTGCTCATCAGGCCGATGTTGGCCTAGCCTTTGATGGCGATGCTGATCGGGTATTTTTGGTCGACGACAAAGCGAACCCAGTGTCAGGATCGACGACGACTTCACTAGTGGCTAAAGCGATGTTAGAGAAACATCGAGGTGCAACTGTTTTGTACAACCTAATATGTTCAAAGGCAGTGCCCGAGGTGGTTAAAGAAAACGGTGGAGTTCCTGTGAAGACTAGAGTTGGCCACTCTTACATAAAGGCGGTAATGGCAGAGACGGGAGCGGCCTTTGGTGGCGAACACTCTGGACACTACTACTTCAGGGATAACTTTCGCGCGGATTCGGGGCTTATCGCCACCATGTTCGTGCTTTCAGTGATGTCAGAGTCTGACGAGCCTCTATCGCAATTGCGCCAACCCTTGGAGCGCTATAGTGCCTCTGGAGAGGTCAACACCAAAGTTAGGGACGCAAAGTCGGTGATTGCGTTTATTGAGAACGCCTATAAAGGACGAGGGGCCGTTGACCATCTAGACGGCTTGACGGTCGATCTTGGTGAGTGGTGGTTCAACGTGAGACCGTCCAATACAGAACCGCTGCTTCGTCTCAATCTGGAGGCAAAGTCAGATCAAGAGGTAGCTTCAAAACTGCAAGAGGTCCTCGCAGTTATAACAAAAGCCGATTCCTAGAGAACTTACCAAAGGAGCTTGACTATGTCCTTATCGCGTTTGCTTCTTGACATACTTGTGTGCCCTATCGATAAGGGTGAACTATGGTACTTCGAAGAAGAACATTTTCTGTATAATCCCCGACTCAAGCGTAAGTACAGAATTGTGGACGACATACCTGTTATGTTGGTGGAGGAGTCTGAAGTCGTCGACGCAGCTGAAGACGAGCGCATCGTTAAGATGCGAGGCTGACCGAGGCTCCACTGAGCATAGATAAGTAGAAAGAGAAGTTTTAAAGAAGTAATGATGCAATTGGACTCACTAGATATGTGGCAAGCCACGGCCTCCCTTCCTGAGCAAGTGGAGACGGCTGCAAGTGCCGCAGTCGCTCTGCATGGTCTACCGATTAAAAGCGAGATTGAAAACATCGTGATACTGGGCATGGGCGGAAGCGGAATTACAGGAGACGTGCTTCTGTCGATAGCTGGACCCTTCTTGGCTGTGCCGGTTGTGGTGATTAAGTCCTACACAGTGCCAGCTTTTGTAGGTAGCTCCACATTAGTCTTTGCCATCTCGTTCTCTGGCAACACCGAGGAGATTCTTGAAGCTGTGTCGGTAGCAGCAGAACAAGGCGCACAGATCGTGGTAATCGCATCTGGAGGAGAGCTTGTACGTTTTGCGGAGACCTCGGGTTTTCCGTGGATCTCTGTTCCAAGTGACATACCACAACCACGTGCAGCTATTGGGGCGCTATCGATCCCTCCGCTTGTAGTTTTAGAGGAGATGGGACTATTCCCCGGAGCAACTCACTGGATAGATCTAGCGGTTGCACAGCTGAAGAGACGAAGAGATCAACTTTTACTGGAGGGTTCAGTTGCCCTTGAACTTGCTGAAAAAATTGCAGACACAGTTCCTTTGTTTCTCTCTTCTGCCGCCATGGGCCTCACTGCAGCGATGAGGTGGAAGGCGCAGGTAAATGAGAACGTCAAGTCACCAGCGTTTTTCGGCGTTTTCCCTGAGGCTTGCCACAACGAGATAACAGGATGGGAGAACCTATACGCGGATGCGAAAGCTTTCTCAATGGTGGTGTTACGCCATGACATAGAGCATCCGCAGGTTAGTCGACGTTTCTCTTTGGCAAAACAACTGTTGGAGCCCAAGGTTCAAAGCTATGTTGAACATCACGCCGAGGGGGAAGGCGAACTCGCCCAACTTCTTGATCTTGTACTGGTGGGTGATTTTGTCTCCCTTCACTTAGCCGAGATTGCTGGTGTTGACCCTGGACCTATTCCGATACTCACTGAGTTCAAAGAGAGACTGAAGGGCTAAAAGGCTCGACTCGTTACCAGATGCGTGGTTGGTTCTACAAAAAAAACAGAAAAGGAAGTGTAATAATGGACTTTGATATCGCGGACGTAAGACTTGCAGAGCTTGGCAAGCAAAGAGTCGATTGGGCAGAAAGTTCAATGGACGTACTGAGATCTATCAAAGATCGCTTTGAGAAAGAAAAGCCCCTAACTGGTCTTAAAATAGCGGCATGCTTGCATATAACAACAGAGACGGCCAATCTGCTCAAGACGTTGAAAGCTGGCGGGGCAGAGGTTCGTGCCTGCGCGTCGAACCCCCTTTCGACTCAGGACGACGTAGCCGCGACACTTGTGGAGCATGAAGGAATCGAGACCTTTGCAATAAAAGGTGAAGACTCCGAGACCTACTACAGCCACATAGACACGGTATTGGACTGGCATCCCAACGTTACTATGGATGACGGTTGTGACGTGGTCAGCCGACTTCATGCCAAGCGTCCTGACCAACTAAAAGAGATGGTTGCAGGCACGGAAGAGACTACGACGGGAGTCATACGCCTAAGAGCAATGGAGATGGCCGGGGCGCTCGGATATCCTGTGGTTGCTGTAAACGACGCTAATACCAAACACATGTTTGACAACAAGTATGGAACGGGACAGTCAACGTTAGATGGAATCATCCGCGCCACGAACGTACTTTTGGCTGGCAAGGTCGTGGTCGTTGCAGGTTATGGTTACTGTGGCAAAGGAGTTGCCTCCAGAGCTCGAGGCATGGGAGCTCAAGTGATCGTGACTGAGATTGATCCGTTGCCGGCTTTGGAGGCGGTTATGGATGGCTTTAGGGTACTGCCTATGAGCGAGGCAGCTTCGGAGGGAGACATCTTCATTACTGTCACGGGTAATCGCGATGTACTTCGGGAAGAGCACTTCAAGGTTATGAAAGACGGCGCAATTCTGGCGAACTCAGGGCATTTCGATATTGAAATTGATATTCCTTCGTTGACTCAGCTGGCGGGGTCGAACAGGAAACGCCAAGTGAGGCCCATGGTTGACGAGTTCTTAGTTGGAGACGAAAGTTGCGCCATTATGGTAGTTGCCGAGGGACGTCTAGTAAATCTTGGCGCCGCAGAGGGACATCCGGCTTCGGTTATGGACATGAGTTTTGCTAACCAAGCACTATCTGTAGAATGGCTGGCGCTAAATAGAGGACGCCTTGATGCGAAGGTGTACGATGTGCCTAAGGAGATAGATGAGGAGGTGGCGAGATTGAAGCTCTCTTCCATGGGAGTTGAGATCGATATATTAACGCAAGCACAAAGGGAGTACTTGGAGTCCTGGACGGTTGGAACCAACTAGTTCAGCACTTCTTAAAGTTGTCTTTGGGTGATCGCGGACGTGGGTCCGCTGTTAATGCTTATGTCAAAAGACGTAAGTAGAAGGGAGCAAAGGTGCAAGTAGAGTTCCGTCAAAAGGGTTGTCACCTTCAGGATTCGATTAGAGAGCTGGCTACTGGGCGAGTAGATCACCTAACACGTTTCCTCGATGAACCCCGCAAAGTAGAGGTATTCTTCTCTGAGAACAACGCTAAGGCTAAAGAGCAAAGATATCTCTGCGAGGTGACTGTAGTATCTCATGGATATGTAGTGAGAGCTCATAGCACTGGGATGGAGCTATTGCAAGCATTTGACAAGGTGGAGGATAAGCTGAGACATCAGCTGGAGCGATTGAAAACCAAGGTACTGCAGCGATCGCATCCTCACCATAGAGACACGAAGGTCGTCACATCTGAACTTGGTGAAGACCTTGAGGTGAAGATCGTAAAGTCTAAGACGTTCAAGGTTCCCAAGCTTGACCCAGAAGAGGCGGCTTTCCAGATGGATCTTCTTTCGCACTCGTTTTATCTGTTTTCAAATGCGAAGACAGGTAGATCCGCGGTTGTGTACCGACGTGACGATGGCACAGTTGGCCTCATCGATCAAGAGGCCGAGTAGAGATCAAGGGCTTGACCTTACCGCTTCAAAGGTGACCGTGTCACTACATTGAAGCGGTAAGGAGCTGCCAGAAGAGTTACTTCAGGATCGCTATGTCCTGGTCGATCTGAGAGAGTTAGAGTATTAGGTACCTAAGTGGGGTTAGTCGCTTTACTGTTGTTACTACTATGTAGGTTGAATGGGATTATTTGACAAAGTTCTTCGCGCTGGCGAGGGAAGAAAACTAAAACGACTTGCCGAGATAGTGCCTCTCATCAATGACCTTGAAGGTGAGATGAGTGCGCTTACCGATGCACAGCTTCGAGCAAGAACGGATGAATTCAAAGAGCGAATCTCTCTGGGAGAGAGTGCTGACGACCTGTTGGTCGAGGCCTTTGCCGTTGTCAGAGAGGCTGCTAAAAGGACGATTGGCCAAAGACACTATGACGTTCAGCTTATGGGTGGAATGGCATTGCACT
>JAJYGA010000030.1 GCA_021785255.1 Actinomycetes bacterium | reverse complement strand
AAGCCTGGATGTATTACAGACATACATAGAGAATCAAAGGAGACCGAGCTAATATGCGCCTATCCCTCCCCGCCCTAAAGACGGGGTTTCCCGGCGCGTTGGATGAAGTCGGAGTTAAATCCTTGGTAGCTTGGTCAATCCAATCAACGCGTCTGACGCCTTGTCTCTTCGATCGTTGGAAAGAATTGACGATCTTCCATCGGCTTTTTGGCCAAAAGCTAAAGATGCTACATTGTAAAGAAGTTTCATGAGGTCTCGTAGTTCAGGCGGAGGCGGGAAGTACTCATCTTCATGGGTTTGAGATACTGTCTCAACTCCCTCAAGAGGATTAAGTTTTCTTATAACCTCGTCGATTATTTCATCAGGGGCAGAAGCTCCAGCTGTTACACCCACGATGCCGCTAATGTCGTCAGGTAGTTCAGAGGATGTATTTACTCGGAGTACCCGAGCAACACCAGATGCTTTAGCTACTTTGGTTAGTGCTACGGTGTTGGAGGAGTTTGCGGAGCCTACGACTACTACCGTTGAACACCTGATAGCGATAGACTTGAGTGCACTTTGACGATTGGTCGTTGCAAAACATAGATCTGACTTAGAGGGCATCCATACCTCAGGATAGGTCCTATTGACTTCATCTCGGATATCGGCCCATTCGTCCATTGCTAGTGTTGTTTGTGCAACCAATGCGACTTCTGAAGTAAGATCCTTGAGGGTTTCAAACTCTTCAATGGATTCGATCAAATGTACTGCCGAGGGGGCTACTGCAGAGGTACCGACAGCCTCGTCGTGATTTTTGTGACCCACGTATATGATCTCATATCCTTTTTGAGCACGCGTCTTTACCTCGTGATGAACCTTGGTGACAAGAGGACAAACGGCGTTAATTACAAGAGGAGATACTTCTAAAGCCCTGCCAACTACTTGGGGCGCTGTTCCGTGGGCCGACAGCATGACAGGTGCTCCCGTTGGAATCTCATCAATGGACTTTACAAATACCACACCTAGATCCTGAAAACGATCTACTACCACTTGGTTGTGGACGATCTCGTGGTAGCAATAGATCGGGGGTTCAAGTACTCGAACCATCCAAGCCAGGGCTTTAATTGCTTTTTCTACACCAGCGCAAAATCCTCTTGGTTCAGCAAGGTACACTTTAGTCACATTCACTACTTTAAGACTAGCCGCTTCCTCTACACTATTTGTGTGTCGAGTCCAACCGTAGTAGACGTATCGCGCGGTTCCCCGGCCGATGTGGCTGGTATCTTACCAGGGGATAAGATTCTAACTATCGGAGGTGTAGTTCCTCGGGATATCATAGAATATCAGCTGCTGATTGACGAACCTCATGTCGAACTTGAGATAGAACGCTCTCGAATCACCTTTAGTGTGACCGTTGAAAAGACCCCTGGAGAACCTTTGGGAGCGGAGATATCTTCGGCACTTTTTGACAGGGTGCGAACATGTGATAACCACTGCGAGTTTTGTTTCATATATCAGCTGCCCAAGGGCATGAGGCGTAGTCTCTATCTAAAAGACGATGACTATCGCCTGTCGTTCCTTTATGGAAACTTTACTACCCTTACGAGATTTACCGAAGCCGATCTGGAGAGAGTGGTAACAGAACGCCTATCGCCGCTTTTTGTATCCATACACGCGACGAACCCTGATCTCCGCTCTGAGTTGTTGCGGAACAAAAGAGGTGCTCTTTCTTTGAGATGGCTGGATGCTCTCCTTGAAGCACACATTGAGATACACGGCCAGATAGTCTTGTGTCCGACGATAAATGATGGATTGGAACTAGACAGAACTTTGGCGGAGATTGCTGTGAGATTTTCATCTTTGTCCAGTGTCGGAGTGGTGCCTTTGGGGGTTTCGAAGTACTCCAATGAGGCCCGCATGAGGGCAATGACCAAGGTTGAAGCAAACGAAGCGTTAGATACGATAGAGCGATACCAGGAACTGTTCATGGCTACAATTGGTAGACGAATGGTCTATGCTTCAGATGAGATCTACGTGGTTGCGGAGAGAGACTTTCCACCTCTTGAAGCGTATGATGGGTTCCCCCAACATGAGAACGGTATAGGTATATTTAGAGCTTTCGAAGCATCGTTTTTGGGTGACAAGGAGTATGCGTGGGGTAGAAGGGCTGGATTTTTTGCTTCTGTCGACGGTGTGCCCAAAGGAGCGTATCGTCCAAATCGGACTCCCAAAGGTATGCGGAAAACTCCGCCTTTAACCTCACATGGTACTGCTGTTCTTACTGGTTCGTACGGAAAGGTTCTTTTGAGCAAACTGCTGAAGGAGTCTGGTGTCGATGGAGTCAGGGTGCTCGAGGTGACTAACGAGTATTTTGGTGGGAATGCGAAAGTGGCGGGATTGATGACTGGTGCGGACGTGGCCAGGGTGCTTGAGGACGAGCCTGAAGATCATCGTTATATTCTTCCCGATGTATGCCTAAATGAAGGTAGGTTCTTAGATGGTGTCTTAGTTGAAGAACTACCTAGACAGGTGGAAGTTGTCCCCACAGACGGAGCTTCGTTGGCTAAGGCCCTAAGAAGGCGAAAACCAATCTCACTCCGACTGGGTGAAAATATAGGTTGAGAGGTAACTAGGTGGAGCTGCCAAAGGTAGCCGTAGTTGGTCGACCCAACGTAGGCAAGTCGACATTGTTCAATCGATTCGTTGGTAAACGAGTCGCGATAGTTGAAGAGATCCCAAAAGTCACTCGGGATCGTAAAGAGGTGGATGTCTTTTGGGCAGGACACGCATTTACGCTTGTCGATACGGGAGGCTGGTTAATAGGCGGAAGCTCTTTGGACGAAAAGGTTTCAAAACAGTCTGAGGAAGCAGTTAAGTCGGCTGCTCTTGTACTTTTTGTGGTTGACGCCACTGTGGGAGTCACAGAAGAGGATCTTAAAGTCAGAGACATGCTACATAGGGCCAACGTTAAAGAGGTGCTGGTCGTTGTTAACAAAATCGACTCAGATCGACAGGACTTTGCGTTGTGGGAGTTCGCGTCTTTAGGGTTTGGAACGCCGTTACCTGTGAGTGCCCTGCATGGACGACTTTCTGGTGATCTACTCGATGAGATTGTACGCAGGATAGAAGCACCTTTGGAGATCGATGATGCCTCAGAGGAAGTTGTCGTTGAAAAACACGATAACAAAGTCATAGGCGTCGCTCTTATTGGTCGACCCAACGTAGGCAAGTCGACTTTATTTAACAAACTGGTTGGTGAAGAACGCTCGGTGGTTCACGACATGGCTGGCACTACGACTGACACCGTAGACACATTTCTCGAACGTGATGGCATCAACTACCGCTTTGTAGATACCGCCGGGCTGAGAAGAAAGTCGAAAACGAGTGATGGTACCGAATACTTTTCTATGGTCAGAACTCTGCAGGCTATTGACAACTCTGATATAGCTCTTCTTGTAATAGATGCTCGTGACGGTGTCACTGCGCAGGATCAACGTCTTGCCGAACGTATAGATCTGTCTGGATCGCCTGCAATAGTTTTGCTCAATAAATGGGATCTGTTGAACGAAGATGAGAGACTTTCTCTTGATGGAGATGTCAAGTCGAAGTTAGGTTTTTTGTCTTATATGGAGCCCTTGAGAGTCTCGGCGCTTAGTGGACATAATCTCCAAAGGATCTGGAGGTTCATCGAAGAGGCGAACGCTGCTTACACGAAAAGAGTCCCCACGAGAGAGCTCAACAAGCTACTTGTCTCTTTGCAGGTGAACCATCCTCCCAAGAAGACCAAGATACTCTATGGCGTGCAAGGTGCGACCGATCCTCCGACGTTTACATTGTTTGCTACCAAAGAGATAGAGACCAGTTACCTACGCTACGTTGAAAATCGTATAAGAGAGCACTTTGGCCTAGGCGTTACTCCAATCAAGATAAGAGTGAGACGACGTAGCGACTAGTACCCACCTGATGTCCCTTGCCATAGTGATCCTCGGATAAGGGACACCAAAGAACGTTGATAGTCCCATGAGTGTGATCTTTGACAACGGTATTAAATAGACAGGACTCGCCCTTCAAAGAGGCTATTTTGCAAAGACCTTAATCGAAGTCTTTGGCGTACTGCCCAGGCATGACATGGTGCTACGGTGTCGGTGAGAAACTCCGCATCTCCAAAGTGTTTAGCCAATGGAACGACAGAGCATGCTTTTTTGGGAGTCGGCCCTGACTGACTGTTTTCGTTTTTGTGCCATTTGTCGTAATATGGGTGTCAGGGCCTGCGATCTTAGTCCTTTGTCAGATAGCGCGAATTTTACTGGCGAGGAAGGACACGTATGAGAACCGGTGACTTGAACTAGGCTGTAGCTGTGCCATGGTGCGAAAACTGTTCCAAGTTTAAAGAGTCTGAGGAGATAGACAGAGAGGGTCATTGTCCAACCTGTGGAAGCGTCATAGTTCCGCCGAAGAAGTCGCCGTGGCACTTCAAGCTTTTGGTCGTAGCTACGATAATCTATCTGACTTACCGCTTTATTCAACTCAGTGTGTGGCTTTATCACCATCTCTGATGCGATGACCACTTTGGAGTATATGAGACGTCTATGAGCTGGGTGTATTGATATTATCGTGAATTTATGGTTGGCTTTAGACTATGTTTAGACCTATAGAGGACTACGGAGTCATCGGTGATCTCCATACCGTAGCCCTAGTATCTAAGACGGGATCCATTGATTGGATGTGCCTACCGAGGTTTGATTCCGGGGCCTGCTTCGCCAATCTAATTGGCGGAGAAAAAAGAGGTCATTGGCGAATTTCTCCTCGGAGTGGGGAATCTTCAACGAGTCGGAAGTATGTCAAAGATACCCTGGTGCTCGAGACATACTTTGAGAGTGCTTCAGGATCTTTCAAAGTGATCGACTTCATGCCACCTCGGCTGGAGAATCCCTGCCTGATTAGAGTCGTCGAAGGTATCTCAGGGGTATCGCAAGTTGAGTCGGAGTTGGAGGTACGTTTCGACTATGGCCAAACCGTTCCTTGGGTGAAGCGCTTTAGTGACGGCTTGAATATGATCGCGGGACCACACGCACTGTCTTTAGAGTCCAGCGTCAACTTGAAGGGGCGGGACATGGAGACATTCGCCGATTTCGTCATAGAAGAAGGAGAACGCGTTTCTTTTACGCTCACTTATCATGGATCTTTGGAGCCTCCTCCGAGGGCGCTGGATGCTTCAATCTCTCTTGAAAACACCGTTGAGTTCTGGCAAAACTGGGTACTTCAGTGTCGGGATAACTTTAGCGAGTATCACGACGTGGTGACTCGGTCACTGATCACCTTGAAAGCTCTTACGTATGCTCCAACAGGTGGTATTGTGGCTGCTCCAACGACCTCACTACCAGAACAGATGGGTGGATCCCGCAACTGGGACTATCGATACTGCTGGCTAAGGGATGCCACGTTCACGCTTTATGCTTTGATGGTCGACGGATATGCCGAGGAAGCACGTCGCTGGCGCGACTGGCTACTAAGAGCAGCAGCTGGTGATCCTGAGCAACTTCAAATAATGTATGGAGTAGCAGGAGAACGGCTTATCCCTGAGTTTGAGCTGTCTTGGTTGCGAGGATACGAGGACTCCAAGCCGGTTCGCATCGGCAATGCGGCTTCCGAACAGTTTCAGCTGGATGTGTACGGGGAACTTATGGATGCTTTCTATCAGTTCCGACGCAGTGGGATTCCGTCGTTCAACGACGCCTGGGATCTCGAGACGAAAGTGGTAGAGTTTGTTGAGCAAAATTGGTCTCAGCCCGATGAAGGAATCTGGGAGATAAGGGGACCGCGACGTGACTTTACCTACTCGAAGGTTATGGCATGGGTGGCGCTTGATCGTGCAGTGCGAGTTACTGAGCGTTTTGGCTTCGATGGTCCTACAGAGAGGTGGAAGGTAGTAAGAGATGAGATCAGAAAAGAGGTTCTGACTAGAGGATACAACGAAGAAATTGGAGCGTTTACCCAGTACTTTGGCTCTACGTCTCTAGATGCTTCGACTCTCCTGCTGCCTCTCGTAGGTTTTATACGGGCAGATGATCCAAAGATGATCTCGACGGTAAAGGCGATCGACGAACGTCTCTCAAGAGATGGTTTGCTGAGGCGATACTCTGACGAAGAAGATCATGTAGACGGACTCGACGGAGAGGAAGGTGTCTTTTTGGCCTGTTCATTTTGGATGGTGGATAACCTTGCACTTTCCGGCCGTAAAGATGAAGCGAAAGAGAGACTCGACTACTTGCTTACATTAGGGAACGATCTAGGTTTGTATTCAGAGGAGTATGACGTTCATTCAAAACGAATGTTAGGGAACTTTCCTCAAGCCTTCACTCACGTTGGAATCATCAACACCGTACGTAACGTCTTGAGTTCCCAGTCTCCCGCCAAGCATCGCGCGGAGTAACGCTGTATTTTGTAGGGGATTTTTACGAACATAGTGATGTCGGAACAAGGATGAGAGATGATTGTTGGAGTAGATATTGGTGGAACCCACTTTCGAATGGCTCTTCTCAGCGATGAAGGGGAGATCGTTCGTCATGAGAGAGTTGAGACGAAGCTCATTGACGACCCGTTGTCTACCCTTAGGGCTTTAAAAGAGAAAGTCGATACTGATGCTGTAGCTGATCATGTCGTAGTTGGTGTACCTGGGGTCGTGAACTATCACTCTGGTAACCTCGTTTTTGCTCCCAACATTGACCAAAGATGGGTGGAACTCCTCGATGCGGATCATATCTGCTCTGTACTGGGGCTCGAAACGCTCTTGGTGAATGATGCGGACCTCGCAGCGATCGGTGAGTTCTTTTTTGGAGCTGGCAGAGATCTGACCTCCATGAATTACGTTACAGTATCGACCGGCATCGGCGTTGGCGTCATACTTGAAGGAAAGTTGCTTAGAGGCAAGCTGTCAGGTATGGAACTGGGCCACAGTTTTATTCCCTCGGTGAACTCATTGGGAACAGGTTCGCAGGGACTGTTGTCCGTGGAAGACCTGGCTTCAGGTACGGGCCTCTCGAGAAGGGCGAGTGAGATAGGGCTCGAGATAGACAACGAAGAACTGTTGGAGCGAGCGGAAAAAGTGGGTTCTCGAGAGGCCGAACTGCTAGAGGCGCTATCTCAGGATCTAGCAACTGCTTTGGCTAATCTGTTGTGGATGACTTCTGTTCAAGAGCTGGTTTTGGGTGGTGGCATAGCTTTGAATTCGAAGAGACTGATCTCTTTGGTGCAAGATTATCTTGCGCCTTTGGCTCCTAAGTACCTAAAGATAAGTATTCAAAGAGCTACGCTGGGTGACGATGCTGGATTGATAGGCGCCGCCGCCGCAAAGAAAGCTTTGTTTTAGAGGAACCATGAAGAGGATGAGCTACTTGGACCTGCTCTTTGTCGACACCAAATGAGACTGAACCGTGCTCGACTTTGCAGAAGTTTGCCTTGTCGCTCTTTTTTGTAGTAAAACGCAAGGAGATCGTTGAGACAAGCTCCAAGCGATCTCCTTCACGTCATCTATTGATATTCCTAGATTAGCTCTCGCTGTCGTCTACGAATCTGAGGCAGGTATCAAGATGTTGACTACCTATTACAATCTTCTTGTTTCTTAGCGTCTATGCACGTTTCACCCTGTCTATTCAGACCTGCACTTTTGTAGTGATTCGGTCGTTTCACCTAGTCAGAGCGCTAAGAGCTTAGGGGTCAGCGTAAGGGTCAGGGAAGCTCACGTAAGGGTCAGAGTCGAGCTAAAAGAGCTTAGGGGTCAGCGTAAGGGTCAGGGGACACTCTAAAAACCCCATACAAGAGAGTGCATAATGCCTGTGTATCTATTATCTTTGCGTAACTCGTGAAAAACATAGGGGTCACGGAAGCAAATTCATAAGGGTCACAGAATCCAATACGCAAGAGTGAATAATCTCCGTATTCCTCACGAGAGCGTCTGAGTGACCAAATAAGACACGAGAGACTGTCTAGGTATGAATTCCCCCAACTTGCTCTTATCTGGTCACGATCCTTACCACAAAAGACCTAATAGGGAGTGACGACAATAGTTGTGTCTGAGAAGTTGATACTTTGACCATTAGCCGATGAGTACATAACCTCTGCCGTGTGGGTTCCAGGCGTTAGACCGCTAAAGAGGATCGAGTTTGACCCTGTCGACTGAAAGCCGATGTTAGCTCCTGTGTAGGAAGCGCTCACTAGTTCGTAGGTTGTGCCGCCGTCTATCGAGAACCCAATAGCTCCGCCAACAGTAGCCACACTTGTTACGCTAGGTAACCCGACAATTGAGCTTACATGTATCATCGCTTCCCCTGATGCTCCAACAGTGAACGAGATAGAAGGCCCGTTTAGCGCTACGAAAGAAGTTGAGGTTGTCGACTGCGTGCCAGCATACAAAGCGGTGACCGCAGGTTGAATCTGAATGTAATCACCGTTATTAGCCGACGTGTAGATACCGAGTCCGTACTGAGAATCTGGTAACTCACCGATCATCACCCTAGGATTACCGCTAGGGTCGAACACCGTCATACCTAGATCGTCGAACTGGCTTAGTAAAACTCCGCTCGAGCTGTACAACTTTAGACCTGTTTCATCTAGTACAAGAATCTGATTCACGCCGTTGAAGAAAGTCATACTCGGCTTGCCTGTCGAGAACTGCTCTCCAAGTTGCATGATCGGCTCACCTTGCGCACTCAAGAGTTGGATACCGAAACTTGGAGTGTTGGCCTCTGTCGGTATTGCGCCACCAGGCAAAACAGTAAGTAAACCAGTCTGCATTATTACTTGACCTGAGTTGTTCACGATACTGTTGTTCGGTTGGGTTCCGAGGTTTTGTAGGTTGTTCGTGATTCGTCCAAAGACTGGCCCGAGTCCTTCTTCTGGTGATCCTAGGTAGCTGGGCATTTACTCTTCTCCTTCATTTTCGTTGTTGTCTAACTCTTCGTATTCGCCCTCTGGTAACTCCAAAAGTCGCAACTGCTCTTCAAGTTCTCGTATCGCTTTATCTACCGCTTCTTCCGTAATCACTTCGATGATGGATTTTGTCGGAGCGTCGAGGCCGTGCAACTTAGCTAACCGCTCTAAGAGTTTCAGTGCTACTTCGATGGCACGAGGCTCGCCCTTGTTGACTCTCGGTATCAGTTGCATGTAGAGGCTTCTAATCATCGAGTCTTGTTCTTTGCGTAGTTCCTCAACATCCCGAGCTGGTATTTCACGTAAGGCACTCGAAACCATTTCATAAGCTGTTGAATCCGAACAGTGCATAGCGTCTGCTATTTGTCGGTATGACATGCCTGAGATACGAAGTTGCAAAGCTTCCGACTTCCTCATTGCTATTTCAAGTTTTCTTCGTTCTTTGTTTCCGTCACTCATATTCGACTCTCCACTGTTCGGTTAACTTGCTCTCGTAAGTCGACAATTTCACGTAAGAGAGTTGCTAGCTGGCCTACATCACATAATGCCCACTGACCGTTAGGATCGCTCACACCGTGCCTTTTGAGTACGACCCAAGCGTATTTACCGTTCGCATTTACGCACTCTCGTTGCGCTTCTTTCCACCATTGAGATAAAGATAACGTTCTTGTGTTCTTGCATTCGAATACGTGTTCAGTCGCAAGGTAAGCTCTCACGTCGCCTTCGTCTTTGGAGCCTTTCAGTCGTAACCGATCGGCTTTCAATCCTTGAGCGTTCAGAGCTTCGACTAGATCGTTCTCTAAATTACGACCGGCTGCCTTAGCACTGCTTCGTGTTCGCTTCCGTGCTTCCATTAGTCGCCCTCCAATACGGATCGAACGAACTCATAAAGCTCAGGACTCATACCAAACTCGGAGTCGAATAAAAGCGCTTCGGGAATTTCGGGAAGCGCTAAAAGGTAATCCGCCACATCTTGAGTCATGTGACCGCTCTCTATGTCCCAAAGAATCGAAGGTTGAATAGTTCTCATGTTTGGCTTTCGTGCTCTCATTGCGCTATCTCCAATTCGTCTAGTTCGTCAAATTCGCATCTCTTACAAGTTCCTCTAGCGACACTTTGCGGAGCGTAAAGTTCTTGTCCGCAGCGCTTGCAAAACTGACCACTCGCAAGGCTCTCGGACGGATCATTTTTAGGCTTATTCATTACTCTCTCTTTCTCTTTTTGGTTGTGGATAACTTCACTTGTAGGTTCACTCTGAGTGTCGGTACTGTCACTTTCACCAACACTTTTATGAGCATTGACAAAACCATTGACACCATTGACAACATTGACACTTTGCCCGTGACCTGCGGTTATGTCCGCTTTTTCCATTGACACTTTCATTGACACTTTTGCAAAACCATTGACACTTTCGCTATTTCCGAGCCATTTCCACCGTAAGCCTCTTGTGTCTTCGCTTTCGACTAAGCCCAATTCTTCAAGCTCTTTGACCGCCTTTGTGAAGCGTGCGACCGTCCATTGATACAGTTTCCGCAAAGCCTCACGTCGAGTGAATTCCTCAAGTTCTTG
Organism: Actinomycetes bacterium; assembly: GCA_021785255.1. GTDB lineage: Bacteria > Actinomycetota > Acidimicrobiia > Acidimicrobiales > Acidimicrobiaceae > Ferrithrix. The sequence continues at coordinate 16,040 of JAJYGA010000030.1, read as the reverse complement.
TGCCGTCTCTGCTAAGCGTCTTGCGTCTCTACTCAACAAAGCGATCATGCCAGCGCCGCCGAACTCTCGAAGTGCGTGTAGTCCCAGCCACTCAGCTAATTCAATTCCTAGCGCCATTTCTGTCTCTGAGATTTGACCTCGAAGTGTGCCTGTGAGTGCAGCATGAACAATCGCAGCTAGTCGTAAAGCTCGCCCTGCTTTCTTACCGCCCCAGCCTGTTAGTAGATCGCCTTCAAAGGTTCCATCGCCTAATTCGACCTCTGCAATATCTTTGTAGCTAGCCCACTTCTTGAGTGCTTCACTACTGACCGTTACGCTTACCGCTTCGTCGCTCTCGTAAGCCTCTGTAAAAAGTTGAGTAAGAAGGTGCGACCACTTGGCCGACACGACTTTAGGTATCTCTGAACCGAACCCGAAACGTTCACCTACAAGTGACCTCGGTCTAACGGGACTTAGCCTCGAAAGCACACCACGCCCCGATGCAGCAGGATCACCCTTTACTGAATCCCAAGCGCTAGGTTGCAACATAAGGAATAAGGGAATACGCAGCTCATCGACTAGTACCGAGTCTCTAGCTAATCTGTCCGATGAATACCTGCGAGCGTCATAGCCAGCTAGCAATATCTCCCAGTTTGTGGAGTTCTGATAACGTCCAAAGTCACCGAACACCGCTCCGCCTTCGTCAGAGACAACCGCTATTCTTGCTAATCGCTCGCCCTGTCGTGCTGCCTGAACTTCAAGAGCTTCCGCCGTCGCCTTACCGAGAATCGCTCTGAACTCATTCGGGATCTCATGGTTCTCTAGTCGTTCGCAAGCCGACTGATAGTTTCCGTTCTTTCGAGCCTCAGTCTTCTCTAGTTCTAGTTGCGCTCCGAGTGCTTTCGCTTTGGCTATCTCTGATTTACGCTCTTCTCGTGCTAACCGTTCCGCTTCGTAAAGCGGAGTCATGCAAGCGTGAAGTACGGGAGTCTTTCGCTCACTTGGTGGCGCCACTAAGAGTATTTGTGTGATCGCAGGCTCGACCCAATCTGACCGCACTTGAACATTAACACTTAGGCCGACTGGTAACGAAACCGTAGCTAATGCAGCCGTCAAAGCGAACTCTTGGTCAACTTGCATAGCGCCCGCTAGATGAGAAGCAAACTCACCCATAATTCCTAGTTTTGGCAAAAGCATTGACACTTTTGGCATTTCATTGACACCCCATTGACACTTTTCGGGGACATTCTCCCTGGTCAGAGGCAAAGTGTCAATGTTGTCAATGGTGTCAATGGTTCTCATCGACACTGGTTTTTGCTCTGGTTCTAGGTCAACTAACTCGGCTTCCCATTCCCAAGAACCGCCATGTTTCAGAATCGCATTAGAAGAATCTTTGCAATTATCCGAACATCCGAACTCTTGAGCCTCAACTTTGAATCCGTGTGCTTGCGCTGCCTTGAGTAAGCGCTGTGCGTGCTCTCGGCCTGGCTTGTCTCTGTCAGCAATGATTACAAGTGACTTAGCTCCGACAGCCTCTAAATGGCCTAGAAATGCCTCTACTCGTGCTTTGGAATTACTCGACGCACAACCGCCCGCTAAGGTAGTCGCTAGTTCACCTATTTGCCAAAGAGTATGAACGTCCTTTTCGCCTTCAACGATTAGAACACGCCGTGAAGGATCATCTCGAAGTGCTTTCGCTAACTCAGAGAGCTTGTAGGGAAGTCCTCTTATATTGTCCGCTAGATCGCTAGTTGACCAACTCCAACCTTTGCCGTCTGGCTTCTTTTGACGAAATGACTTAGGTTCAAGTCTTTCCACAACAAACATCAATTTGCCGTTTATATCGCAGTACGGATATTCCGCAACGACTTTAGGCTTCGAGTCTTGTGGCTTGTCGTCGAACAGATCGGTGAGACTGAGACCGAGAGCCGATAATATCTGTTCGGTGTCGCAACCTGCGAAGCACTTGAGCAACACTTTCCCATTCGAGTTCGTTACGCTCAGTGAAGGGTTTTTATCAGGATGACTCGGACATAAGGCTAGGTAACTACCATTAGGAAGCTTCTTAGCGCTGTCGAGCTTCTCTAGCACTGTTTCAAAGGCACTCATGAAGCACCTTCTTTATGCGCTTTATGTCGTCACTAGCGTTCTCTAGGCTGTCTTGAGCTTGGTCGAGAGTTACCGATATATGAGCGATTACTTCTCTGCTAGCTTCTAACTCATTAGCGCATCTATCCCAATCTGGCCGATATAGAATGTGAGAAGGTTGTTTTTGTTTGCGATGCCCCTGTTCTGTGCAGGGGTTTTTCGCACTCATAGCGACTCTCGCAGATTATCTACAAATTCCGCCAGATCACGACTTCTTATGAGCCTTCTAGCGCCGACGTGTACTGACTTGAGTTCACCCGAGTTCATCAGCTTATAGACCATCGCGCGAGAGAGTTTGAGAGTCTTAGCGACCTCTGTTATCGTTAGGAGTTCCATCTGAAACCTTTCTCAGATCAATCGGGATCTGTCACCGATTCCTTTGGAACCTCCTAAGTTCTACTTTTTACCGTACCTGGTTTTTTAGTACACCTGTACGAATGTGCATATCTTTTTGTAATTTCTTGTGTTTTACGAAGTCCACACTCTCTCAAGACTTGGTCGCAAGTCCTCAACCGAAAGATGGCTATACACTTCGTCCGTAACACGAGATGAACTGTGCCCCAAGATTCTTGAGATTTCGGCCATAGGAACGCCGCGAGCTAAGAGTAAAGACGCTGATAAGTGTCTCAACTCATGTACATGTCGATCACCTAGACCTGCTTCTCTAGCGAACCTCTTGAAGGCTTTTGAAGTGTTATCAGGATCTAACGGTTTCCCATATTCGCTAAGGAACATGTAGCCTGACTCTGCTCTAATTCCGAGACTTAGTAGGTACTCAACTTCTTGTATCTGCCGTGCCTTGTGAGACTCAAGAACGGTCGCTACAGCCTTAGGAACTGGCAGAGTACGAACTGATCTGGCCGTTTTGGTCGACGACTCTATGATCGACGTGCCTACCTTCTTACGACTCTTTGTAATAGATAGCGTAAGTTTGTCGGGGTCGTAATCGCTCCAACGTAAAGCTAAAGCTTCGCCTCTCCGTAAGCCGAGCGAACCCAACAAAAACCATAAACCGCCTAATCTGTTTGTCTCGGTAGCTCTTAGAAATGTGTCTAGTTCGTCCGTAGTCCACGCTTGCGGCTCTGTGCGCTCAATTCTGACTGGTTTAGCTCCGTGAACGGGGTTATTATCCGTTAGTCTCTGAGTCACTCCGTACCCGAAACTCATATCGAGAACCTTCTTGACCAGGGACTTTGAACGTGAAGCTAGGTCGAGTTCCGCTATGAAGGTATCTATCACGCTTGACCGAATATCTAATCTTGCGCTGCCTAACTCTTTGACAATCTTCTCGACTGCCCACTTGTATTGATATAAGGTCGCTTCGCTTATCTCTCCATTGCGTGAACTCAACCACTCGCTTACAAGTGCTCCTACTGTTGAAGGTCGAACACGTTCTAAATTGCCTAACTGTTCCGCTCGAAACTCACGTAAGGCTTGTTCTGCTTCCGCTTTAGTGCGACATATTCTGGTACGAGTTCGTGACTTGCCTAACTCATCAGTCCACCTAAGAACCGCCCTATAGTTATCTGGCCCGTAAAGCTTAACCGAACCCATTCCTCTAGCTCTTCTTGTCGCTGGTTGTTTCATAGCGTCTATTTTAGTCCACAGAATCGTTAGGGGACATCTCAAGGGTCACGGAGTGTTCAAAAAACCTATGCACTCTAATGAATACATGCCCTGAACTGGTCATATAGTGGTCGGGCTGGGGAGATTTGAACTCCCGACCTCTTGACTACCTATTATTTACTATGACCAACGGAGCAGGGGAGTGGTGGGATAGCTGACTCGATACAGATCCTAACACAAGTGACGTGAATCCACCGTGGCCACGAGAACCAACGACCAACAGATCGGCGTCTGCTGCTTCGTCGGCCAAGACGGACACCGCGTTTCCCTCTTTCAGTACGGTGGTAATTAGAGTGTTGGCATCTATGGAACGAGCAAGTTCGGTAGAGCGTTTTAATATTTCCTTGCCTCCGGATTCAAGATCAAGCCCTTCGTCAGAGTAGACTCCATATACTAGGGATGGGTACTCCCAAGCGTGAACGATCTTTAATGAGGCATTACGGAGCTTTGCTTCTTTCATTGCCCAATAAAGTGCCTGGTCGGCTGCTTTTGACCCGTCAACTCCAACGACGACTACTGAGTTTTTGTTGAAATCTACTGAGATATCAGTTGAACTATCTGCCATCTCGTTCTCCTTCTCCTTTGAACGGGCTGTAATCGAGCCTCTGTATCTATTATGACGGCTCTCGTTTTTGTATTCAAGGTCTTAAGTGAGTAGTTTGACCGTTATTGAGCAGCGGAGAAGTAGTTTGGTCGCGTAAAGCCCGCCACGCATGAGGAACGTAGACTAGTGATACAAAGGACCCAGTTGGAAGAGGTAAGATCAATCTATGGCTCTACGAGTGTTTTTAGTTGACGATCATGAGGTGGTAAGAGTAGGAATATCTGCACTTATCGATGCTGAAGAGAACATGGAAGTTGTAGGGGAGTCAGGAACAGTTTCAGACACCCTTTCGCGCATAGAGATTTCAAAACCAGATGTTGCTCTGTTGGATGTGCGACTGCCAGATGGAAGCGGAGTTGAGCTGTGCAGAGATATTCGCTCGAACTTTCCCGATGTGGCCTGCGTGATGCTCACTTCTCATTCCGATGACGAAGCTTTGTTCTCTTCGATCTTGGCAGGAGCCTCGGGATATCTCCTCAAAGGGGTCAGGGTGGAAGAACTTATTCAAGCTATCAGAAAAGTTGCTAATGGAATGAGCCTGCTTGATTCGTCAATCACAAATCGCGTGCTTGAAAGGTTGCGATCCCCCGCGACAGACAACGAACCGGTGTCTAGGCTATCAAAGCAGGAAAAAAGGATTCTAGAGCTTATCACAGACGGCAAGACGAACCGTGAGATAGCTGACGCCATGTTCCTAGCGGAAAAGACTGTAAAGAACTATGTTTCAAATCTCTTGGCGAAGCTTGGAATGAGTCATAGATCTGAGGCGGCTGCTTACGGAGCTCGATTGATAGAGAGGAAGGGATCGCTCTAGATCCTGCTGAGTTTCTCTATTTGAGTCTCTATTCCAGCGATGACCAGATCTAAACCTGCATCAAATTGGTCATCCCAGTCTCTACGGAAGTACTCAGCAGCGGACTTTAACGAGGTATACTCTGACTTTTTGAACTCCTCGATCATGAGATTTATGGTGTCTTTTCGTTCCATGATAGGTCTAAATCTTGTTTCAAATCCAACGAAACCAAGTATGTAGCTACTGATAGAGCGAAAGGCAGCGATGGCTTCTTTTGGAGGAAGTCCAGCTCCAAGAAGCACTGTCAGTTGCTGTTCGTGCCATGTCATCCATGGAGCCGATATTCGTCCGTGTTCCAACATTAAAGAGAGGGCGCCTTTGTGACTTCGCATAACATTTAACGCGACGCGCGAACTAATTTTAATTTGGTCTTGCCAACCCTTATCCTTGTGGTCGAGGTCTGCGCTGATGATCTCGGCGGTGATCTCCTCGGCAACTGCAGCGAGTATCTCTTCTCGATTTCTGAAGTGATGATAAAGCGCCATGGCTTCCACGCCCAGACGTTTCCCCAGTTTTCGCATGGAGAAGCCGCTTATGTCCTCTGCATCGATCATCAAAATGGCAGCCTGGACGATGGCATCTCTAGTAAGACGTCCTCGTGCTGGCTTGATCTCTGCTCGGATTGCTAGCGGCTCCATTTCTCTCCCTTAAATGAATGTAAAGTGTTATACGCAATTATATCGATCTATGACGTACTTTGCTACTTGTCTGTATGGGTTGGTGTAAAATTAGAATTGAATCCATTGTTCCCACCGATATATTTTATGTTCTACGGTCGCACCCATTCTTCAGCAATTTGGTGATGCTGCTACAGCTAGTCAGAAGCCTATTGTGAAAAGAGATACTTTCTTTCATCTCCTGTGAGCATGGATCAGTGATCCTTTGATGATTGAGGGAGCTATGGTAAGGTAGCATCGGCTGTCAGATGAATCGTCTTTTAGCGTGGGTCTCACAATCTCCGCTAAACCGATGGCTTGAACGCTAAAGCCCTCGAGACTTTCAGGGTCGATTCCTCCGGTTTCAAAGGCAATCACCGATCCGTCTATTGACCGAAGTATTTTTTGTTGTCTTGGAAATGGAATCTGTATCTTATCGTTGAGATACTTGTAGGGCGTCGGCAAAATAACGGGTAGGGCATCGACATTTAGAGAGATCCTACCGTTTGAGTTCTTTGAGATGTAGTACACACAAATCTCTTTTGGTAGTTGCTCTAAAACGTATGGATCTGGTGACATGTATATATACTTGCACAGCGAATCGGCAGTTCTTAGGGCCAAAGGTCACATAACAACTAGTGAAGGTCGGGAAGAGTGGAGACCGATCGAGCTAGGTTCACCGCATGGTCCGCGAATCTCTCATAAAATCTTCCTACCAAGGACAGTTCAATAGCGGGAACGATCTCTTTGCAAGACGATGCAAGCTCGGTATAGTATGCAAGATTGAGTTCGTCGATCTCGTCGTCAAGTGCATCGATGACTTTATGAGCGCTCTTATTGGAGTTCAAAAAGGCCTCTGCGGATCGTCTCCACATCTCTCCAGCTGTCGCACTCATTTGATTTATGATCCCTCGTAAGCGTGGAGACATCTCAGGTTCGAGTCCCAACAGCGACTTCTGTGCAATATGTTCTGCCAGATCGCCACTTCTCTCCAGCTCCGGAATGATCTTCATGAGTCCGACTAGATACGAGATTTCGTCAGAACTTAGAGGCGTACGTGAAAGACGATCAGCAAGTTCTTGATCTAACTCTTTATAGAGTTGATCTACTAGCTGGTCTCGTTCGATTAGTTTTTCCGCAATCATGCGATCACCGTACAAAAGGGCCTCAGTGGAGCCAGTGAAGGCGTCCCCAACCAGTGCGTACAGTTCAAAGATTGCCTTTACGATATGTGGAACGGCCAAAGTTGTCCTTTAGAATTAGTTCTTGATAGATTTAAGATACCGCTATGGAGTCACCATAGGAGCTCTTTGATAAATTTATGCAGTAGTGATTTCTCTTTCTAATCGGGTATTTTTCCGCTCATATCAGCATTTTTCTTCGCTGAATTGACCAGTTCTGTCATAAGTTTGTCGAGTTCTGCGACTGTCCATCTGTCCTCTTTGTCGATAGACGGTCCAGCATGCCACCCCTCAGCAACATCGATGTGTCCACCGACTACATCAAATACACGGCCAGTTACATCTTTGGATCCCTTGGATCCAAGCCACACTACAAGAGGAGAGATATTCTCGGGCGCAACTGGATTGAACTTGGTCGGATCCTCACCTGCTTGAAATATGCCTAAGTTCTCAGTCATCCTCGTTAGGGCGACCGGTGCGATAGCGTTAACTGTGACGCCATAGCGAGCGAGTTCCATAGATGCGATGACTGTGAAGGAAGCTATGCCGGCTTTGGCAGCACCGTAGTTGGTCTGGCCCACATTTCCATAGATTCCCGACGCCGAGGCTGTATTTATTACCCTGGCATCTACTTCTTTGCCAGCTTTTGTCTGTTCTCTCCAGTAGTTCGCTGCCCATCTAGTCATCAAGAAGGTACTTTTGAGATGTACCCGAATGACAGCATCCCACTCGTCCTCTGTCATGTTCACCAACATGCGATCTCTAAGAATCCCCGCGTTGTTGACGACGACATCTAGAGTTCCGTAGGTTTGAATTGCAGTATTGATGAGATTTTGGGCTCCTTCCCAAGTGGACACGTCGTCTCCGTTGGCAATACTTTGGCCCCCCATCGCTCGGATCTCGTCGACGACTTCACCGGCAGGACCAGTGGAGGATCCAACCCCATCCACCTCCGCACCTAAGTCGTTCACCACTACTTTGGCTCCGTTACGCGCAAACTCGAGAGCATGGGCCTTGCCGATGCCGCGCCCTGCGCCGGTAATTATAACAACTCGATCTTCGCAGAACTTAGTCATAGACTCTCTCCTTAGTCTTAGTTACTCTTAGGTAAGTTAGTCAATTGGTACGCCCGTGTCAAGTAGCTTGGCGAACCACTCTACGGAAGGGGATTGTGCTCCCGTTCGTTCAAAGTTCTCCTTAGTGTTTTTTGATGATGTTGGCGCTTGATTTTCCATGCGATGAGATCATGATACCTTTAGGCAGCTGAACGTTTGATCTCTGGAGCAGTGCATCAAGAGAGATTGTAAATGCTCTTACTGCCGATGACTCTATCTGGTTTTTGCGTCTGGCAATGCCAACTTTTCGCGGAGCCACGTCTAGGAGTGGAATGGTGACTACTCGATCTCCGAGATGTGGAGAAATCGCGGTAGAAGGTACAATCGCTGGCCCAAAGCCGTCGATAGCAAGTGCAGCTATCAGACGTAACCCATCGATCTCCGCCTTGGTTTTCAGTTTCGCTCCAGATTTGGCAGCGACTGCGTCTAGTTCGTCTCTAAACCAGTTCCCTTTGGGCGGGACCAATATCTCCATGTTGTCAAGTTCGGCGAGGTATATCTGATCTTTCCTGGCAATGTCGTAGTCCGGCGGTACCGCAAGCACCATCTGCTCTTCGAATAACACGCGAAAGTGTATATCAGATGCGTAGATAGGAGTATTTAAAATCGCAAGGTCTATGACTCCTTCATGCAACCATCTATGGAGTGCTGAAGAGGTTCCTTCAGAGAGGTGCAGTTTCATGTGAGGATGGTCATTACCGATCTGTGTCGCAAGGAGTGGAATGAGCCATCTTGCAGTCGTTCCAATCAATCCGACGCGAACCCGACCTCGTACATCTGTTGTCAAGGACGATAGGTCACTATAGATAGCTTCTAACTCTGATATCGCTGATCGTGCCCGCTTTGCAACGATCTGCCCCTTTTCTGTCAGAGTTCCGTCTCGTCTGTCTATGAGGATCGCGTTGAGTTCGTTCTCTAGTTTCGATATATGTGCGGAGACATTTGACTGAACCGTGTCCAAGGCATCAGCAGCAGCTGAGAAGCTCCCGTGATCGTCTACAGCTACTAGTGACTTCAACTGCTTTACGTCCATTGACCTTCCTAGCAAAAAAAGTGATACGAAGTATCGTATTCATAGTGTGATGCTAGTAGCTTGAAGCGAGCATAATGGTTAATGCAAGTAACTGGATCCCCCCTCCGTTCTTGCTCTGCTAAGGAGCCGACACCCCCCGTCGGCTCCTTTTCCTTTAAAGCAATAGGCTTATGAAGCGGTATGACGATAATATTTGAGGATTTGTCCAAAGTCAAGTTGAGCGAGAAACTAAGAAGCTTTGTGGCCGTGGGTGCGGCCTCCCTTACGGGTCTAGTCATCAGGAAACTCAAAGTTGGTCAAGGTGGAACGCTGCCCGGTCGCGTATTGATGGCCTTGGACCCAAAGAGCCTGACCTATCTGTCAAGAGACGTTTACTCTTTAGTGGTCAGTGGTACCAATGGGAAGACGACCACTACAGCCATGATCTCTCATATCCTGAGCAACTATAGAACTTACTCCAACGCCACTGGGGCCAATATGGACTTCGCAATAGCGTTTGCACTTTCGCAACGACCGACTGTTTCTTGTGAGTTTTCCAAAGCCAGAGAGATTGGAGTGTTCGAGGTTGACGAGGCTTATTTGCCAACTGTGGCAGAGTCAATCAGGTCGAAGGTAGCTGTAGTTCTGAATCTGTCCAGGGATCAACTTGATCGTAACTCCGAAGTGCGAATGGTCGCCAAGCGGTGGCGGGAGTTTTTTGAAGCGAATAAGGACATAAAGATCGTCGCGAACTGCGACGATCCATTAGTGACATATGCAGCCCTGGCCTCTAAGAACACTACCTATGTAGCTGCAGGTTGTAGCTGGAACCTCGATGCCAGCTCGTGTCCTTTGTGTGAGGCGAAGATTTGTTTTGACTCCACGTCTTGGCGATGTCAATCTTGTGACTTTGAACGCCCAGAACCCACATGGAACGTCTCTTTAGAAGGAGACATCTACCATGAAAAGCAGTATCAGGGCAGAATGAATCTGTCGATTCCCGGAAAGTTCAATGAAGGTAACGCTCTTTTGGCTTTAGCGGGCGCCTGCGCGTTGCTCAACAGTATCGGTGAAGAGCTAGATGTGAAATCCTCAGTGGTCGCTCTGAGTGAATTTTCTGGAAGTGGTGGCCGCTTCGCTACCTACTGTTTGGATCAGTTTGATGGTGCTATGGTCAGGACTTATCTTGCCAAGAATCCGGCTGGTTGGGACGCTCTGATCTCTACGATTCTGGCAAGTTCCAAAAAATGCAAGGTCGTAATGGGGTTAAATGCAAACATCGCAGATGGTACCGACACTTCTTGGATATGGGATGTTCACTTTGAGGAGCTTACAGATAGGTTTCCAGAGGTGGTTGTCGTGGGAGATCGGAGGTATGATCTGGCTGTCAGGTTGGCCTATGCCGACATTACGCCCATACTCCAAGAAGGTACGCAGATTGAGGTGTTAAAGGGCCTTGAGCTGGATGAGGGCACAGAGGTTATCTATATCGGAAACTATACCGCGTTTTTTGAGCTACAAAAGGAACTGGCAAATTGACTGGAAGCAACTTGACCTTAGACGTAGTGCTTATCTATCCAGATCTGCTGGGGACCTATGGAGACTCGGGTAATGCCTTGATCCTGAAGAAACGAGCTGAGTTTCAAGGGATGAAAAGTACGATCATATCTGTCGATTCTGACGAAAAGATACCAACTGGGGGAGATATCTACCTACTGGGTGGGGGAGAAGACGGACCGCAGAACTATGCGAGAGATCTTCTCGCAAGAGACGGAGGTTTGATGAGTGCCGTTGACCAAGGGGCAGTTGTTTTTGCAGTATGTGCTGGATTCCAGATCATTGGTGAAAGTTACGTCGATTCCAAAGGTGATATTCAACCAGGTTTGGGCCTTCTCGATGCTAAGACTTCCAGAATGCCTAAGAAAAGGGCCGTTGGCGAGCTAGTGTCCAAGCCCCTTTTCGATATGGGGCAGCAGTATCTTTCGGGATTTGAAAATCATGGATCAGGGACGGAGTTATATGGAGATACGCAACCCCTGGGAAGGGTGGTCGCGGGTGTAGGTAACCTGGACAGTGGTGAGTATGAAGGTGCCGTAAGGGGAAAGATTGTATGTACTTATATGCACGGTCCTGCCTTAGCACGCAACCCGTCGCTTGCGGACTTTTTGTTGTACAGTGCTACGGGAACTCATCCACTACTTCACCATAGTGTCGATGATCTCCAGCGGCTTCTTCTATCGGAAAGGCTCGCCAAGGTGGTGAGAAGTTAGAGTGTCGCGAGCTTGGGATGTCTTTAGCGGCAGCTGTCCCAGAGTATTTCTCGAACAGCTGCCAAGCGATAACTGCTAGCGATTCCTCTTGGATTTAATAACATTGAGAGCGCTTCCTGCTCTAAACCACTCCAGATGTTTATCATTTAGCGTGTGGTTGGCGAGGAACTCTTCGCTTGTACCGTCGGGGTGGTGCAAGATACACGACACTGGTTTTGCAGGTTCCAACTCCGCTAGATCTAAGATGTCTACTGTATCTTGGACCTGGATCTTGTCATAGGAGGCGGGATTGAAGAAGGTTAGAGGCAAGACGCCCTGCTTCTTCAAGTTGGTCTCGTGAATCCTAGCAAATGATCGTGCGATAATCGCCTTTGCTCCCATGAACCTGGGCTCAAGTGCCGCGTGTTCTCTCGAAGACCCTTCGCCATAGTTCTCATCTCCAATTGCAACCCAAAAAATACCGGCAGTTTTATAGTGCTGAGCTATCTCTGGTAAAGGTTCCTCTGTGTTGTGAACCTTGCAGTAGCCAAATCCGGGTCTTTCGCTAAATGCGTTGTTTACAGAGAGAAATAGATTCTTTGAGATGTTTTCGAGGTGGCCTCGATATCTCAACCAAGGACCTGCCGCAGAGATGTGATCAGTCGTACACTTGCCGACTGCTTTCATTAGGACGGCTAAGTTTGTGAAGTCGTTTCCATCCCATGGATCAAAAGGTACGAGGGACTGCAAGCGTTCAGAGTTTGTTTGAATGCTTATGACAACGCTATGATTATTGGCCGGAGGCTTTATGAAACCAGACCCCTCCTTCTCAAATCCTTCTTTGGGAAGTTCATCCCCTAAAGGTGGTTCAAGCCGCACTCCTTCAACCTCGTCGATCAAGGGATTGAACTCCAAAGTTCCACTCAAAGAGTAGGCGATCACCGTTTCAGGTGAAGCTATGAAGGCGAGTGTCGATGAGAATCCGTCGTTTCGTTTTGGAAAGTTCCTGTTGTAGGAGGTCAATATAGAGTTGGGCTGCCCCTCACCTACGTCGCTGCGTTTCCACTGACCGATACAAGGACCGCATGCGTTAGCTAGAACTATGGCACCGATCTCTTCCAGAGGGGACAAAAGCCCATCTCGTTCCACGGTTCTTCTCACCCGCTCCGAACCGGGAGTGATGAGCAAAGGAACCTTGGCCTTCAGCCCTTTTGCGGCAGCTTGTCGAGCAATGTGAGCGGCTCTGGCTATGTCCTGATACGAAGAGTTTGTACAAGAACCCACCAGACAGTATGAGAGATCGGTAGGCCATCCCATTCGTTTTGCCTCGGCACCGATCTCAGCTACGCTACGACCGAGATCAGGGGTGTGTGGTCCTACAATATGTGGCTCCAAGGTATCAAGATCAATCTCTACTACCTTGTCGTAGTAGTTCTCCGGATTTTGTTCCACTTCTGGATCGCTCGAGAGGTACCCGGCATACCTCGTTGCTAAAGCGGCAATCTCTGATCGGTCTGTCTTGATGAGGTAGTTGGCGCTGTGATCGTCGTAGGGAAAGAGTGAACATGTGGCTCCAATCTCTGCGCCCATGTTGCATATCGTGGCTTTCCCTGTCGCTGATATCGACCTCGCTCCATCCCCGAAGTACTCAAGTATGGCTCCAGTGCCACCTTTTACAGTCAATTGTTCTGCAACCTTCAATATGATGTCTTTAGGAGCGGTCCATCCATTTAATGTTCCTGTTAGTTTGATGCCAATTATCTTTGGTACTTTGAGATCGAAGGTATCGCCAACCATGACGTCGACGGCATCTGCTCCACCCACGCCTACTGCAACCATTGCCAAGCCACCAGCATTTGGAGTATGCGAATCGGTCCCGATTATCATACTGCCAGGAAATGCATATTGTTCGAGGACTACTTGATGAATAATGCCCGAACCCGGTTGCCAAAATCCGATGTTGTAACGGGCTGATACGGATCTGAGAAAGTCGTACACCTCCTTGTTGGAGATCTCTGCATTTTCAAGATCCTTGGTGGCACCGAGTTGAGCGGTTATGAGATGGTCGCAGTGTACTGAAGACGGTACCTGTACCTCATCGAGACCTGCGGTCATGAACTGAAGAAGAGCCATCTGTGCCGTCGCATCTTGCATTGCTACTCGATCTGGACGGAACTGAGCGTACGAGACACCTCGCTCATAAGGTTGATCATTGGGATTGTCCAGATGTGCAAAAAGAATCTTCTCCGACAAAGTAACTGCTCGACCAAGCCTGCTTCTAGCGAGATCAGTCGTCTTTTCAAATCTTTCGTAGAGCCTTTGGATCGAATCAATCTGTGTTGTCGAAGTTGCGTCTGTCATTTATATCTCTCCTTCGGATCTATGTTATAATACAAGTATAAGACATGTAAGACTTCCACGCTATCTACAGATAGCCGAGGACATAAAAGGATCAATAGAGAACGAGACCTTTGTAAAAGGGGAACTCTTGCCGTCCGAGGCCACTTTGTCGAGAAACTATGAAGCTTCCAGAGTCACAGTCAGGAAGGCACTGGATGTGTTGAGGGATGCCGATCTCGTTGAACCTCGACACGGAAGTGGGTGGTTGGTGAAGCCCCCGCCGGTGCCTCAGGCACTGGGAGCCTTTATGACTCTTGAGGAACAGTTGGAGAACGTGGGCGTTGATTCTATGCGAAAAGTCTTGTCCTCGAGGCGTGTTGTAGCTGCTGGACGACAGGAGGAAGTCCTGGGATCTGGTGAGTTACTTGAAGTAGAGCGACTTAACTTAGCAGGTGGTATTCCCTTTGCGCGAGTGACCGTGTGGCTGAGTATTGAACTTGCGAAAGACTTCTCTATTAGCGACCTGGAGAAAAAGTCTTTCTATGAACTTCTAAACGATTCGAATGTGCTGCTTAGACCTTTGGCATCTGCGGTTCAGACGATCGCAGCTACATTGATAGACGAGTCCGACGCGCAACTACTTCAGGTGCCCCTAGGATCAGCAGTTCTAAGATGCGAGAGAATCACCTTCGACACTCTTGGGCATCCTGTACTGCTTTCGGAGTTTGTCTTTCCAGGTTCAAGAACTGAGTTTGTCTCGGAGTTGACGGCAAGTGAAGATCCTGCTTCGTCATCTTCTGGCCTTCGCCTGATAAAAAGATGACCGATAGGTGTACCTTGATTGGGCTAGTTGCTACCTGTTCCTCTTGAGGAGCCGAAGTACGGCGGCCAGCTTGGTTTTTTCTTACGTCTTGGTATGGTTTCGCTACGTTCCCACTCGGCAATCCAGCTTGTACGATCTTTTGGTTCGAAGGCAAGTTCGGGATCTTGATGCCGTCTTACAAGGCTACTCCAGTAGTCGCTATGAGCTTCGATCGCCAAGGCTGCCACCTCGGTTTCAATGATCTGTGTTAGTTCCCTGGCGTCTTTTGCGTTTGGATAGATGGGCCGACCAAAGACTATCTTTGTTTTGCCCGGCTTGAGCGTCTTAGACCTTTTCCCGAGGATCTCATAGGTGCCTTCTAAAAAGATGGGAACCACAGGTACCTGGCTCTTTATTGCCAACTGGGCAACCCCTCCTTTAAAACCCTGCCCTAATCCGTCTTGTGTTCTTCCTCCCTCAGGAAAAATTAATAGACTCCATCCCTCGTCCATTAGTTGGGATGGGAGCTCTGCAGATCGCCTGTTCACTTTGTTTCTCTCGATAGGGATGGCTCCTAGTACCCCTGACCAAAGGTATGCTTTCCAACGTCGATCAAAGAAGTAGTCAGCTCCCGCTGCCACAACGCATCTGTGTCGGAAGCGCTCAGGCAGGTTCGAAAGAACCAGTGGCGTATCAAGGTGACTAGCGTGGTTACTTGCAAAAATGATTGGTCCGGAGACTCCGCTTACTCTATCTTGGCCGTACACATCTGGTGAGGCAATGACCTTTGTGGTGGGACGTACGACGTTGTCGATGAGAATGGCACGCGCTAATCTAACGCCGTATCTTCTTGCCCATGAGGTATCAAAGGCAGTGCCCAACGTACTCTTGGCCTTAGTGACCTCTAATGTTCCAGGGACTTGAGGTTTGCGATAAGGAAAGCCAAGAGAGATCCTTGATGCTTTTAAGGACTTGAACAACTCCACTAGATAACCTCCGCCATTACCAAAGGAGGTGAATGCAGATGAGTGATAGAGGGATCGTTCCCTACGATGGACTTGGCCATCTCGATGGCATCCATCATGGTTGACGCTGGCTGGAATCCTAGTCGTCTAGTAGCTTTTGGATCTCCGCCAAGAACTATAACTCCTCCGAGATGATCCAAGGCATGAGCTCCCCAGTACCACATGTAAAAAGGATGGACACCGTGGTATGCGTTTCCCTTGCGGTATAGATGGATGTACCAGGGGTCTGTGGCAAAGCTCTCTTCGAACTTAGACTCTATCTGGGTGGGATCGGTTGTTTCTGTGAGGACTTGCTCGTAGAAGTCTATGTAGGAAGGATGAAATGCTGGGTCAAACTCTGCTTTATTTGGGTGAGAGATGATGACTACCCCGCCTTTCCTTACCAAAGGCTTCCCAACATACATATTGAAGAAATACCCGAGGGCTAGACAGTAAACGAGCACTGGGTTC
>JAJYGA010000049.1 GCA_021785255.1 Actinomycetes bacterium | reverse complement strand
CTGGACGTGGAGGAATATCGCACGCTAGGTCTAACAAGACACAGCACAGCGACCCGATGAAACGTCAACCAGCCGAGGTCGCATGAGCGACTTTGGAAGCTTCGTCCGTAAGGGCGGGGTGGATGTCACTTGGAAGATCGATGCTCGCCTGTGTCTTGTGGAAACGTCGGTTGAAAGCTATGTACCGATCCGCGCTGCCTCTTTTCCAACGCCTACATGACAGGCGATACAGTTAGCTGCTTCGATTGCGCTCGCCCATCAGCTGATGAATCCTGCGGGTCGTATTGAGGCCTCGTACGGTCATGTGCTGATAAACCGACATGTTACTAATTTTGGTCATCGTGCTTCTGGTAATGGAACTTAGTTTGGCTGACCAAAACAAAGCACCGGGCGTATAGCTGAGTTGTTCTATTTCGGGTTTCGGGTTAAATTGTTGTACGATCTCTGGTCTGTCGATGCTGTGATGAAGGAAGATGACGTTACACTTTTGGTCGGTTTGCAGGTGCCAGCTTTTCGGGATGTACGAAACGATTTGCTCCACCTTCTCGAAACTGAGCACGATCACCTTCGTTGGTGAAGCGAGTTCTGCTACAAGTGCGTTTTCTATTTCGCCTTCAAGTCTTCTTGCATCGATGCAATCCGACTGGAAAATGACATTTCCGCTGTTGATGTAGGTTTGTACGTGCGCATATCCCAGTGTCTCAACTCTAGTTCTTAGTCTTGCCATGCTAATGAGGTTGTTGCCGCCTACGTTTATGCCTCGAAGCAATGCGACAAAGGTAGTTAACTCACTCATGATGAATTACCCAGACTATGGTTGCTCATTGCGACGATTCCTTGCCTATCCAGTTTCAACGTTCCTGAAGGATGGTGCCCTCTCGCTGAGATACAAGGATATCAGCGTGGATGTATGTTATGGCAATTTGGTGGAAGAAATCGCGACGCATTTCTTGAGAGATTCTTGAGAGCTTTTGTGAGAATCCCTTTCACTTTGGATTTGTGTACTACGTGGGTAAGGTAGCGTGAGGGATGTGAATCGACGAACTTCCCAAAACGAGTCAAAGTGGTGGAACCCCTCGCGCCAAGTAGAGCAGCGCCGAGTGACCTTTTGGAGTCAACTTTTAATAGCGGTTGTCTATTACGGTCTTTACACGCTTGTAGGTGATTACGCGAAAGCATCGTACTCTAAGGCACTAAAGGACACGTTGTTTGAGATAAGAATTGAAAAGAACCTTGGGGTATTTGTCGAACAGCAGATACAAGCGTATTTCTTGCACTTTAGCTACATAATCAAGGCTGCCAATCTTTACTATGTCACGGTTCACTTCGTTTTACCGGTCGTAGTGTTGATTTTACTGTTCAAACGGGATGCTCGCCGTTTCCTCATGTACAGAAATATCTTTGCACTTCTTACGGCGATTGGGTTTGTCATCTATCTCTTTTTCCCAGCGGCACCACCGCGATTGCTTCCAGCCTCTTTTCACTTTGTGGAGACTCAGTCTCGCTATGGCGGAGCTGGAGCCTTGGACAGTTATTTGATGAAAGAGGCGGGAGATCCCTATGGTGCTATGCCTAGCCTTCACTTCGCCTGGGCTCTTTGGTGTTCCATAGCGGCTTATAGGGTCGCTAGGTCTCGAACTTTCAAGGTGTTTCTTGTCGCTCACCCCATTATTACAATTTTCGTTGTCACGGTGACTGCTAACCATCTCTTTATTGATGTTGTTGCTGGAGGAGTGGTTGTACTCATGTCTCAACTGCTGTGTGGAGACTTTGGACCGCTGCGTCGGAAGTGGTGGCCCAAAAGATCTGATGGCGGGAAGAGTCTAAGTGGCGGAAGGGTGACGTTGGTCGAAGGAGTCAGTTAAGGCAGGTAGTGATGATGAAGTCTCCACAGGAAAAATAGTGCATGAATTAGATGTACTGTCAGAACTGTCAGAGCTTTTTTACAAAGTGAAAGTCGTGGCTCTATGTGGGGCGGGAGTATCGACCGCTTCTGGTATACCTGATTATCGAGGCAAAGACGGGCTCTGGATCAAATCACCAAAGGCTCTAGAGGGTGCGCACATATCAAACTACCTTGCCAAGAAGGAACTTCGAGAGAGAGCGTGGTTGGAGCGGTTGTCCTCTCCTTATCGATTTGCAGAACCAAACAAAACGCACTTTGTTCTTCAGAAACTTGTGTCTGATGGACATCTACAGTACGTTGTCACTCAAAACGTCGATGGCCTTCAAAGTACAGCTGGAACGCCTGCTGATCGGCTAATAGAGATTCACGGAAACCTGCGAGAGAGTCTATGTCTTAGTTGTGGGAATCGAGTGGATATGGAAAAGACGCTCGTGCGAGTAGCAAAAGGGGAGCTTGATCCTCGCTGTGATGTTACAACAGAGATGGGGTCTTGTGGGGGAGTGCTTAAGTCAACAGCGATTAGTTTTGGACAGCCCCTTGGTTCTGAGACCATTAAGCGAGCGCAACGTGCCTTTGGAGAATGTGAAATGATTCTGGTCCTTGGTTCCTCCCTTACTGTAAATCCAATCTCCGCAATCGTAAGGAGATGGAAACGAGCGGGGAAAACTTTGGCGATTGTCAACTCAACACCGACAAGATGCGATGATATTGCTGACTTTGTTATTCGAGGCGACGTGGGTGAGGTGCTGGAGAAATTGATGGAGGACAGTTCCACGAACTTTTGAGCAGTGCTCATAACGCCTACCTGATAGCTCTCAATTACCCGAAATGAAAAAGCTCTTATGACATGGATGTGGATCCCAGTGCCCCTGCACGGTACCCGGTTTACCGATTCTCGGTCGATTCCGGTACTGGATTACCGTCCAAATCCGAAGGCCCGCTTTAGGTAACTGCAAGTTACCCTTCACGTGATCTCCTCCGGTATCTATTTTGATCAGGCCTCTCACATTTCGGGTAGATCATATTGTGTTCACCACTCCAGAGGCTTAGTGCTAGTTGCCAAAGACGTACGAGTCTGGAGGTCCCTTAGGTGTAAGGGATTGTGCAATGGGATATATCGCCACGACTTGGGAGATCTCCATACTTTGCAACGTGGATGTACGTGCAAATGGACTGGTAACGGTTATTGGTCCTTGAGGAGTCGGAAGAGTGAAAACAATGTAGGCATTTGCCATACTTGCTAATTCCTCTTGTTGTATTTGAGCTGAAGTACCGGTCAAAGGTTTGTAGTTTGGATTCATCTGACCGCCCCAAACTCCTATCCATAACTCTGCACTTTTCCCAGGATAAAGGGTAAATACTGGGCCAGGATTGGGGTGAACTGTGATATTAACAACCCAGTCAGGAACGGACTGAAGAGATGGGTCACTTAACGCTGCCGTCGGAGAATCTGTCAATACAGATCGAACAATGGTCGGAAGTCCTCCCCCAAGTGAACAGGATTGACTGCTTATGTTGGTAATTGAGAAACCGAAGTAGTCGTGATTTGTTCCAATTTCATTCTCGAAACCTGCGCCTCCGTTGAAGTTTGGTCGACCGTTCGATAGCTGTAGCTGGTTAGGTGCACACCCAGGTGGTACCTCGTTTACGGTCGGTACGATCGACTTTGAGATGTTTTTTATCGCCTTTGGCTTACTACCTTTTGTTTTGGTGGAACTTGACTCTACGGTGCGTTTCGAAGGGGAATTTGAGATGCCAAAGCCAACGTATGTAGCTCCGGCTAATGCAACTACCACACCAATTGGTATTACTTTGAACTTTATATTAGACACAGCAACACCGACCTTTCGCTTATAAACGTATCTTTACCACTACTGTGGTGGTCCCCAGTAGCTCTCGTCGTAGTCTCCCGAAAATCCGCCGCTATATTGCCAAGCTATTGCATGAGAGTAGCCAATGTACTGTCCTCCAAAGAACTGAGCACAAGCATTGGAGCTATAGCACCAGTTCCTAAGGGCAGGAACATCTGTAGCTGGAAGTGATGCCTCGCTAGTCCACTCCAAGGTTCCGGGTATACTCCCATAACTACCAAAGGTTCCACTCCAAAAGCTATTGCTTGAGTAGGCACCGACGGTGTATCCCGCGTTTGTGATCGTATCCCAAAAGCCATTGAAGGTAGCTCGATCCTGTGCATTACCATAAAGGGCAGTCCCGCCTTTAACAGCACCACATTGACTTCCATTATGGTTCCAACCGTCGGTTAGTCCATTTTGACCACGTTCAATATCTGCCCAGATGATGCGGTTGGTATTGGGTCCTTCGAGGTGACTTAGCACCCAGTTTGCCTGTTGTACTCCCCACTGGTAGTCTCCGCCAGCTCCATTGGCGACTCCTGGTCCAGCCAACATGTAGTACTCTGAAGATCCCATCGCCATGATCTTTGACGAGTCGTAGTTAGCAGCGTTAGCGTCTGCCATGTTGTAATAGCCTACTGCTGAGCAGTTTCCGCCGTACTGGTTATCTTGCTGGAATACTCCCATCTCTCCTGTATAGAACCCATACGGGTAAGAGGGCTGAGGATAAGGACTTATATAAAACCCATTCGATGCGTCCCAGGTGGGATTTGGGCCAATTGTATTGGTTCTATAAAGGTATCTACCATCAGGACCTGGATATATGCCATTCGGCGAAGCATTAGATGTGCTATAAGCCGAAAGAGCCGCTGACGTTAGATGAAAACTAATCCATGCTTGTGAAAGGGACGCGACAACAACTAACGCGCCACGCGTAGTCTGTGGCTAAGACTCATAGACCCTCCTAATGTTTAGGAAAGTATAGTGTAAGTAGTACTTAGTAAGATTACCACAGGCTTTATTCAACGTATTGACTTTGGTGTATTTCTTTCAGCATTGGAGCATTTTCGACTGGTTGTTAGAGCTCATTCTTTCACCCAAAAGAAACGAGTGCAAGGTGAGGGGTCTTTGTTACCGAAACAACTTAGACTACAAGATCGACTCGATGTCGGTGGATCCAAATGGCCTTGACACACCAACGTCTCGCCGATGGGTTGCTCTGTCTTACGAAGCAGGGGGTGCGACTTTCACTGCGTCTGGATTTTCCTGACACGTGATCTTTGACTAGGGTTTCCTCCGCTATCTTTATTTATAGTGAGCTGACTCCCGATTGCTACTCCGACAACAGGTCTCATGCCCTCAATATTTTAGAAATACCGTATGCTCACTTAACTTATGGTTGCGGCGTCCCGAAAACATTTGAGTTGGAACAATTAAGAGGTGGGTGATGGAGCGAGGTTCAACTGTAGATCAACTTCTTAGCGGCTATGCAGAGATAGTTGATCGTCCAGTATGCCTGTGTTCCACGGATAATGTCATATGGGCGAATGAGGGTCTCGCTAAGTTGGTTGCAAGATCTCCATCTGATCTCAGTGATTTGCATGTAAAAGAACTGTTTTCTACGACTTTGGTGTTGAGCCGTGCTCGGTCTATGATCTCTGCCAATCATTTGCTACATGCCACCGGTGTAGAGATACAGTGCGAGATCAGGACGATTCCACTTGCAGATGAGATATGGGCAGTGGAGATCACAGTTAAGTCGTTTTACGACCATGAAAGTGAACTAGCCGTCTACAAGCAACGATTGTGGACTTTGGCCGATCAAGTTCCCGTTGGAATATTTATTTCGGAGGTGGGCCTCAGGGTCCAGTATGTCAACGATAAGCTTGTGGAGATCTTTGAATCTACCGCGGAGTCCTTGACTGGAATGGGATGGGCGAGGTATTTCCCTCCAGATGAACGAGAGACCATTGTGTCTGTGGCGATGGAGGTGCTCAAAGGAACCAGAGGCGAAACAACGGTCAACATCGTCACTCCAAGCAATCGAACCAAACGAATACATGTTAAATTTGCAGACGTGAAGTCACTAGATGGCGCATCTGGTTTTGTAGGTACCGTGGAGGACGTCACTGATCGAGTGGCTTACGAACAAAGCCTCACCTATGCCGCCACACACGACAATCTTACACAACTTCCTAACAGAG
>JAJYGA010000053.1 GCA_021785255.1 Actinomycetes bacterium | reverse complement strand
CAATCAATTCCAATCTACCCACCGGGTCCACGCAAGGGTGTGCTTTGCCAGCAAGTGTCAAGAGTTATCCGCCAAACAGCTACACACAACTTTCCCTAACGTTTCAACCTCAACCCAATGGCCAGACTTGGGTTGGAACCTATATATGCAACTTGAGTACTGTCGGTATAGGTGTATCAGCGGTCGCCACCTCAAGTTCGTTCATAGCTAACAGTTTTTTGTTGCCGTCGCCTTTTGCACCAGGCAATTTTCTTTCATAAGCCGTAAGGACAACGGAGATCTTGAGCCTTTCATGAAGGATTGGCCTGTTATAGCTATGGTAAAGTTAGGATCTTGATCTCAACTTCACCCGGTAACGGTTTGGCACTTTGTAGCCTCGGGGATCGTCAAATTCAAGGTACTCAGACACTAAGAGTCTGTCGGAAAGGCTGGGTTGTGTCTCAAATATTGTGCAATCTCCACTAGATCAATGAAAATCTAGTGGTGGTCATGGTATCTAGGAAGTACTAAAGAAAAGTACCTAGTCACAAAGGAGTTGAGTCCCATGGCCACCACTACTAATACTAAAGCACTTTCAGATTCAGTAAAGGAGATACTTGCTCAAGATGGAGATCTGCTAAGAAATACTATCCAACAAGTCCTACAAGAGATCCTGGAATTAGAGATAGACCAGGCACTTGGTGCGACGAAATCTGAACGTATTGATAAAAGACGTGGTTATTACCTCTTTTTGGATACGATCTTCCAATATTTCAATCGTTCATCGGTAAAACCATCTGAGGTTTTGCAATGATATGATCTTTTGTTATAGGCGTTACCGCCGAACCTACCGCAAAGAACTCAATTGTGTGCGAACCCCAACCATGAGAGCCTTCAAACAAATTTACGCCAACTATACCTTCGGCCTGAACTTGTTTGGCCTCGTCCCCCATGCGAGCCATTGCTAACTCTCTAGCGTCATAAAGTGCCTGCGTGTAGTTAGTCATCTCGACATTTTTCATGGCGTTGCCCAAGCCTTGTCTCAAAGTCTGATGTGCCACGTGATAGACACAGTTACCCATAACCAAACTGAGAGGACGATAGCCAGCTTGAATCAAAGTCCAAAAGTCTTGTCCGGATAGATCCGATGTAAATGGACGTCCATCCGGTGCTCGGTGCAGGACTCCGTCTCGATGTCTAATTGCAGTTCCTATCGCAATAAACTCGGCGAGATCTGCTCCCCACTCGTATCTTCCGACCTCGAGCCTTACGCCAATGACACCATCGGCACCTAGTTGATCCGCCTCTTCTTCCATGCGGGTCATCGCCAGTTCCCGGGCATGGTACATAGCCTGTGTCAGCACTGTAAGTTCTTGGCTTTGCTGCCATCGCGCAAATTGAAAGCCTATGTGGTAAATAGAACTTCCAACCACGAGTCCCAATGGCTCGAATCCAGCCTCCTTTACCAAAAGAAACTCGTTCACTGATAAGTCTGAGGTAAAAAGACCTCCTCGGTTCTGCGCCAAACGTTTCCCAGCATCCTTGGGTAAACCTTCAGTAGAGGTTGGATCATAAGACAAGATAAACGCTTCCTTTCCCACTATGAAACTGCAATTGATGCCCGACGAGTTCGAAAGTTGTCATCAAAGAACTAAGGCCTCATTTTTACAACCAGATCTGCTTTCTCTAAGACACCACCACCGTCGACTTCACCGACCGCTGTAGCTACCATCTCTGCTGTATAGATGGCAGAATCTGGATTTTCACCGTTCATCTGAGAGATCGTGTAACCTCTCGACGTAATATTTAGGTCGGCACCCACGACACCTGATGCACTCTTCGCTTTGGCTTCTTCGAAGATCTTTGCCATCACTTCCCTCTTTGCGTCGTAGTAACACTGTGTAAACTCCGGCACCTCGAAGTTCCCTCCTCCGCTATAGATGTAACGCATTGCTTGCAAGGTTGAGTATGACAATGCAGTAAACAACACCGATGTATGAGCCACCACGCCTAAAGGAACGAAACCATTGATAAGTAGCTTGGCTAGGTCTTGGCCAGAAAGCGTCGTGAGTACGGGACCAGACGAGTTACTGACGGAACTTAATATTTCACGAAGTTCTGGAGCCTTCATTGCGGTACCTATTATCGAATACGATAAAGTATCTCCGCTTAGTTCAAGGGAGTTTTCAATTAATCGCACACCTGCCACTACGTCAGCCTTGACAGTTGCTGCTTCATCTAGCAACCTCGAAAACGCTAAAGAACGCGCCTTATTGTGAGCGTCCTCCAAAGATCGCAAGGTACCCCTGCCATAGGCAGGAAACTGATAGTATCCAACTCGGTAAACACATGCTCCTAGTACTTGAGTAAGAGGAACCAGGCCACTTTGTTTCATCAAAAGAAATTCATTGACCGAAAAGTCAGAGGTAAAGGAACCTCCTTTTTCTCCTCCCAAATCCTTGAGTCTTCGAAGTGCCAAAGGAGGTAGGTGTCCCTCTTCAAGAGCAGTTCTAGTTTCTTGAGCTACCTGTGACTGCGCCGCCTGGGAGTCACGGCTTGAAGATTTAGTCACATCCGCTTTAGATCGCCTAAAAAAAGGCACTATCGATCAATTCCCAATGCTCGCTGAATTGCGGCTCGATCTCGACCAGCTTGAATGGCATGAATGGTCATTTCCTTGACTAACTCCTTTAGCCATTCTTCTAAAGTCACGTGTTGATTCTTCACTGAAACTCCGCCGATAACCTTCGATATTACGCAAAGCGGTAGCGGACCACGCCCTTTCGGTGTTATACGAAACACCAAGTCTCCCACTTCAAAGACTACATTGTCAAGATTTGATGAGCCAAAAAGTTTCTTCTTACTTTTTGTTGTCACCGTCCCGATCTGCAGGCTGCGTATCTTCTCCACTAACGCAGGGAGAAACGAATCCAAATCTCTCACATCGAAAGCGATCGATGACGCCAGCATGTCTATCTCATCCGGAGCAAAAGAGTCACTCTCACCACTTGACTGTTCATTAGCGGCCATAACCCTACTATAGTGCCGTTCTTCTATCACGCAAACTTCAAGTTAGCAAAGTAGCAGTGAGTCTTTAAGCTTTGCTATCCTGAAACCTAGATGTCGCGTCAATATCAAGAGAGGACAAAACCGATACACGACCCAGAGTCAACTCAACATCCAACAAGACGCCTAGTCCATCTGGGGAGAACCAAATCACTATTGGTTATCCTTGTTTCTTTTTCGCTAATGGGTTCTCTCATAGCGATATCAATTCCCTTGTACAACACTTTGTCTTCAAATGCCCGGCGGGTTCACAGAACCGTTAACGCTTATGTAATTATGGTAAGTTCCAACGAGAGCGCGCTCAAGGTATTTGATCGAAACGTATCGACACCAGGTTCACCAAACTACGGACATTTCTTAAACACAAAGCAGTTTGCTGATAAATTTGGCGCCTCTCAATCAACGATCAAAGTGATCGAAAACTACTTCGCTTCCTATCACATGTCTCATCAAGTACCCTGGAGTAATCGGCTAGTCTTGGAGATTACAGGAACAATTGCAAACGCTCAACAGGCCCTTGGCGTAACCTTTCATGAAGCTAAAGTTGGAGATCTAGGTCTATATCCTCAGGCAAGTCAGATCCCATCTCTCCCACCAGCTATCGCAGATCGAATCGTAGCAGTGGTTGGAATCTTTCCTAACGGCACGATACCGGCACTCCGTCATCGAATTGTCTTAGATCAGAAATACGTCCTTAGCCATAATCATCTAACGGGAAAGAGGGCGCAGTATAAAAGGAAACGCAGCATAAAACAGTTCACAGCAAAGTCACTACCCACACAACCATGTTCCTCCGCAAAAACCCAAGCCTACCAACAGGGTGCTTACCTACCTAATCAGATCGCTCGATTGTATGGAATGGATTCATTTTATGAAAAAGGTAACCTTGGGCAAGGTGTGACAGCTGCGTTTCCAGAGTTCACTCAACCCACATTGTCGTCGAGTGCTTCATTTAACTCCTCGCTGCAACAGTATCTAAAGTGCTTTTCGATCCCAAGTAGTGGCATTTCTTATAATGCTGTCGCAGGCGGCTCAGGAAATCATTCCACTAGCAATTTACAGGAGGTTTCCCTTGATGTAGAGAACTTTCTCTCTCTCGCACCTAAGGCAAAGGTCATTGTCTACAGCTCGACTCAAGCTAATTCAGATCTCATGTTCATGCAGATGGCATCCCAAGACAAAGCTGGTCTGATCGTTTCATCTTGGGGATCGTGCGAAGCAAATACATACAGACCAGATCTATTGACCGAAAATCTAGCTTTTCTTGAAGCGGCCGCACAAGGGCAAAGTGTTATGTCCGCAGCTGGTGACGATGGATCGACGGATTGCTGGTCGAGTGGACATAACACTTCCTTGTCTGTAGACGACCCCGCTTCTCAGCCCTGGGTTACCGCCGTCGGCGGTGTACAATACAACGGTTCTTTAGCAACAACACCACCTTCTGTATGGAATGATCCAAACTATTCAGGTGGCTCTGGTGGCGGTGTTAGTTCTATTTGGTCGTTGCCAAGCTACCAACGAAACGTTTACAGCAACGATCCCGAGGCGGTACACAACTGCTCCATCCACAACGGATGTCGATTGGTCCCAGATGTATCGACGTTGAGCGAAGGATTCTTGGTCCACACTCCTAAGTATGGCTGGGACGTCATAGGTGGAACTTCCGGTGCTACACCGATCTTTGCTTCTGGAATCGCACTTATGGAAAGTGCTAGTAGGCATCGCTTAGGATTTTTAAACCCGGTTCTGTATGATACCTATCGAATGCACAGGAACGCTTTCGTTGACGTCACAAGAGGGAACAACGACTACCATCACGTGAATGGCGGACTCTTCCATGCCATGGTCGGTTATGACGTTGCATCAGGGCTTGGAACTCCGATTTTCTCTAAGATCTACAACGATATAAAACCTCCATCGTTTCGTTCATGAAGTTCAACCTTGGAACATTGGTGCTAATGTCTGAGTGAGATTACCAAGGAGACAAAATGGGGAACTACATTGACGCTACTGAGTATGCAGCCAAGATAAAATCAGGCGAGGTTTCATCGTCTGAACTCGTACAGGCGGCGATAACCAAGGCGCAGCGCCTTAACCCAACCATAAACGCCATTGTCCACGAGCGTTATGATAAGGCCCTAGAAGAAGCATCCTCCCCGTCGCTGGCAGAGACCCCATTTGGGGGCGTTCCTATCTTGATAAAGGATCTCGGTGCAGAGATAGCTGGAGAACCGCACACCCAAGGATCCGGGGCACTTAAGGATTTAAACTATCGAGCCTCTGAAGATTCTTTCATATATCGTCGTCTTAAGAACGCAGGTTTCGTCGCACTTGGCAGAACCAACTGTCCTGAATTTGGTACTACAATCACAACCGAGCCGGAAGCTTTTGGACCAACCAGAAATCCTTGGAATACCAGCTATAGCGCTGGTGGATCCTCTGGAGGCTCCGCTGCAGCTGTTGCGGCAGGTATCGTGACTTTAGCACATGGAAACGACGGCGGAGGGTCGATAAGAGTACCTGCAAGTGTCTGTGGACTAGTTGGTTTAAAACCAACTAGAGGAAGGGTTTCTCTAGGACCACAAGAGGCTGAGCATTGGGCAGGAGCTTCTGTAGATCACGTTCTAAGTGCAACGGTTCGAGATTCCGCAGCACTTCTTGACGTACTCGCTGGTTATGAGTCTGGAGATCCCTATGTCGCCCCCTGTCCACAACAGTCGTTTCTCGCCTCAATGAAACAAGTGTACAAACCTTTGAAAGTAGGGTTTCTAGATCGACCTCTTATGAGTGATTCACCTCCCAACGAGGAGTGCCGTAAGGCCGTGGGAGAGTGCGTACGCCTCCTGGAAGAGATGGGGCACAATGTAGAAGATGCGTACCCGCAGGTATTAGCAGACGAGCAGTTTCCTGTACATTTTGTAAACTTCGTCGCAGTTATGGTTGCAACTGATGTTGCAA
>JAJYGA010000163.1 GCA_021785255.1 Actinomycetes bacterium | reverse complement strand
GACCGGATAGCGGTATCTGGCCGTAAAGAGTCTGGGTACCAAAGGCAATGAGCTGAAATGCTCCAATCGCTAGCGCAAAGTTGACAAGAAAGGTTTTCCTGAACTTGTCATAGTGCATTGAAAGTAGAAGAGAGCCTAAAGAGAAGATCGAAAGCAGTGTTTCAACTAGGACCATGATCTTTAGGGAAAACAGGTGTGTTGGATACGGTGGAGGTACGTGAAGCAGCTGAAAGAGCGAAGTTTTTGAGACGATCAAAAGGATTGTGGCTGCCAAGGTAGATGCTAAGAAGGCTATAGAAATCCATGTGAGAACGGTGAATGAGTGTTCGCGCATAGACCATTTAGCAGCTACGGTACTCCGTACAGAATCTATTGAGATTCCAAACCCCAAAGTGATCATAAGGTCAACTACGAACATGTTGCGAGAAGGCAATCGCTGAAGGTTGTACAGAGGGACATGTGCCATCACATATTCGAATGGTGCTAAGTAAGTGCCAAGCGCAAGAATAAGTCCAAGCGTCCCAGCGACCAACAGGGCGATACGATTGGTGTTTGATGTCGTACGCAGCCGTGTGCTTAGTAGCGTACCGATACCGACAACGCTCACAAGCGGGGGTAGGTATGTGGATATCTCAGCCAAGTTGTAGCTTGAAAAGTAGCTTTTGATTCCAAGGAATCCGTAGTTACCAAGGAGAAATGGCGTAACAAAAGTAGGCATGTAGTAAGGGGCGTAAGGGCCAGCCTCAAAGTAGTTGGCGCTGGTTTTTGCCCTATTGGAGAGCGTTTCAAAGAGTAATCCGGGGATCCATTGAACACCTGAGAGTGTTAGCGCTACCGCGCCGGCTAAAGCAAGAAGGCTGATTACTTGCATTTTTTTTGGAGCTTTCAGAAAGAGTACGAAACTGACAGCGCCAACCATCAAGATACCGTCTATCATCGCTTCGGGTGCACCAGCTAGAACCGCTAACGCAAAACTAACTCCAATTAGCACGGCATTTCTGATCCTAACCCTCAGTGAGATAGCATCGAAAAACTTGAAGACGAAATATAGCATCCAGATGGAACTTGCTATACCTTCGATCATGTCTATATGGACTGACTGCGATACAAACTGCCCAGTCAGTGTAAAGACCAGGGCAGATGCACTGCTTGCGAACTTTGAACCGCCGAGATGTTTGACAATAAAGTAAACGCCTGCAGAGGCCATGAAAAACGTTAGCGCCAGGTTTAATGACATGGCTAACGGAGCGGAAAAGACTATAAAGAGCCACGTGAGAGGGAAAAATACTCCGGCATTGAATCCTGCAAGAAGCGGTTCTCCCGCCCAGTTGAAGATATCCCAAGATGGGAGGTGCCCAGTTGCGAAGATGTTGCCACTGAGTTCTCTGAGGGGTAGATTCTGGTTTAGGTTATCTCCGTATATGAGCGGATAGCCGATGGAATATGGTATGAGATAAAGGAGGAGTTCGAGTAGAAAAATGCATGTCAATGGGTGGAGAATGCCACGTCTGAACTGTTTGAGAACATCAGCCACGAATCAAGAAACGCTCTCTAATCCAAGTTGTAAAAACTACTCGTGCGTAGTTCATGCCATATTTGAAGTTGTTTCCCTTTTTAGATTTGCCTGTATGTCTTTTTGACATTACCACTGGATGTTCGCTTATACGAGCTTTTGCGTATATGGCAGAGATCAGAAGTTCAGAAGATTGATACTGAGGCTCCTGTAGCCTGATCCTGTCTAGGAGCTCAGACTTAAATACTCGAATTCCAGAAGATGTATCTGTTACCTTGTACCGGGTGAGAAACGAGATCAGCTTTGCAAATACGACTACTCCGAGATCTCGGATAGGGTCGCCGACCTCGGAGTGACCTAATACTCGTGATCCTTGTACAAAGTCAGCCGAATTGTCAGCGACCATCTTTACCATGACTTCAAGGTCTGCCGGATCCCACTGTCCGTCTGCATCGACGACAGCGATGATCGGAATCTCAAAGAGGGATGCAATTTTGTATCCCAGTCTTAAAGCTGCACCTTGTCCTCTGTTGATTGGTGCTTCACATATAGATAGATTGAATGATTTAGCCGCCTCTACCGTTCCATCTGTCGAACCATCTGAAACTATTACAGTGTGGGCGTTCAGGTCTCCGATATGTGAAGGGATCAAATTGACGACCTTCACAATATTTTGAGCTTCGTTGTATGCTGGTATGAGGACTAGGACGGAGATTTGCTCTAAGCGGTCCCCGAAGTTGTTCTTGAACTTTCTGATTGCCTCTTTATCTATTGGATCAGTTCCTAAGCGAGCCTCGGTGCTTACGGGTAAAGGTATTAACATGTCTCTGAACGGCTCTCTTTGTTTACAGTACTTGAACTAATATGTAGTTCATAAACTACTCAATACAGAGTAGCAATTGATTTCGGATATTCCCTTTAAGATTTAATCTAGAAATTCTGTGAAATAACAACTGTGTAATTTTAATCGATATACAATATCTAGTAGGTAGTGAACAAAGCAACACTATTGGTAGCGATTGATTGGTGTATCAGTCGAAAGCGTAAGCGCCTAGAGTGATCGACTCAAGCAGAACTTTGGAGGCAATGGTGGCTATCGCCCCTGGGAAATTGACAGTAAGTTTTGGCAGATTCTTTACTAGTGATGGAGAAGATCCATACAAGAGCGTTGTTTGGGAACGACGTGACGCACGAATAACAAACTACAGAGACGGAAAGATAGCTTTTGAGCAACTTAACGTCGAGGTTCCTAGTACGTGGTCCCTAAACGCGACAAACATTTTGGCTCAGAAGTACTTTAGAGGAACACCGGGTACGAAAGAGAGAGAGAGTTCTTTAAAACAAGTTGTTGATCGAATCGTGGACACCATAACGCTATGGGGAGACAAGGATGGCTACTTCGTCGATGATGAGCAGAAAGAAGCTTTTCGCGCTGAACTTAAATTTCTTCTAATTCAACAGCGCGCGGCCTTTAACTCGCCAGTGTGGTTCAATATCGGTGTCAAAGGCGTTCCTCAACAAGCCTCAGCTTGTTTTATTCTCTCAGTGGACGACGATATGAACTCCATCTTGAACTGGTATCGCGAAGAAGGAATCATCTTCAAGGGTGGCTCAGGAGCAGGAGTAAATCTTTCTCGTATTCGCTCTTCAAAGGAGCTGCTTCAAGGTGGGGGGACAGCATCAGGTCCAGTTTCATTTATGCGAGGAGCAGATTCGTCAGCGGGTACGATAAAGTCAGGTGGAAAGACTCGCCGCGCTGCCAAGATGGTCATTTTAGATATAGATCATCCTGACATTGAAGAGTTCATCTGGTGTAAAGCAATTGAAGAGCGCAAGGCGAGAGTGCTCAGAGATGCTGGTTTTGATATGGATTTAGATGGCAAGGACTCGTTTTCTCTTCAATATCAAAATGCTAACAACTCCGTGAGAGTTACAGATGAATTCATGGAAGCAGTAGCTCGAGACGATGACTGGGACCTCAAGGCCGTCATCGACGGATCTCCGGTTAAGACAGTGAAAGCCAGAGATCTAATGGGTCAGATTGCCAAGGCTGCTTGGGAGTGTGCAGATCCTGGTGTGCAGTATGACACGACGATAAACAAGTGGCATACCGCTCCGAATTGGGGAAGAATTAGTGGGTCAAACCCATGCTCGGAGTATATGCATGTGGATAACAGCGCTTGTAACCTGGCTAGTTTCAATCTCTTGAAGTATTTAAATGATGATCACAGTTTCGATATCGACGCCTTTGTCCACTCCGTAAAGATCGTGTTCTTGGCTCAAGAAATCCTTGTAGGGAACGCTGACTATCCAACTCCTGAGATTGGTGACAACTCGAGACGTTTTAGGGAGCTTGGAATTGGATATGCGAACCTTGGGGCTCTTCTCATGGCACAAGGCCTAGCCTATGATTCAGACAAAGGGCGAGCATGGGCTGGGGCGATCACAGCTCTTATGACCGGTTCGGCATATGCGACCTCAAGTGAGATGGCAGCTCGCATGGGACCCTTCTCGGAGTACGAGAATAATAAAGAAGCCGTGCAAAAGGTGCTCGCTATGCATCGTCAAGCCGTTGACTACATTGACTCGTCATTAGTTCCTGCAGATCTCTTGGATTCGGCAAGAGAGAGTTGGGATCACGCGATAGACGGTTGTGCCGTATTTGGAGTCAGAAACTCTCAAGCTAGTGTGTTGGCGCCAACGGGTACGATAGGTCTTCTCATGGACTGTGATACGACGGGGGTTGAACCAGATCTTGGTCTTGTAAAGTACAAGAAACTCGTTGGTGGTGGAACTATGTCGTTTGTCAATCAAACCGTGCCGCGGGCCTTAGATGCTCTTGGATACTCCCAAGAGGAGATCGCAGAGATAGTGGCATATGTCGATCAGCAAAAGACCATCGTGGGTGCTCCTAAATTGAGGAACGAACACCTTCCTGTGTTTGCGTGTTCTATGGGTGACAACGTAATTCATTACCTGGGGCATATAAAGATGATGGCCGCGGTGCAACCCTTCATCTCTGGTGCTATCTCAAAAACAGTGAACATGCCCGAAGAAGCCACTGTTGAAGATATCCAGCAACTCTACATAGACGCGTGGCGAATGGGACTTAAAGCAGTCGCCATCTATCGTGATAACTGCAAAGTAGCTCAGCCTCTTCAGACAGCCAAGGGATCGAGCAAGTTGCAGGAGCCTTTGTCTATCGAATCTAAAGAACTTGAGAGAAAGATCGAGGAACTGGAGAAGGCCTTGCAACTTCAAACAGTTGTGACAAAGCAACCAATGCGAGAGAGACTTCCACGCAAGAGGAGGTCGTCTACGTTCGCATTTAGAGTGGCGGACTGCGAGGGCTATGTTACGGTAGGCGAGTACGAAGACGGTCGACCTGGAGAGGTCTTTATGAAGGTATCAAAACAAGGATCCACCTTGGCTGGTATCATGGACGCCTTTTCAATTTCGGTTAGTTTGGGACTACAACACGGGGTGCCTTTGTCGACCTTTGTGAGGAAGTTTACCAACATGCGTTTTGAACCCGCGGGTATAACAGACGACCCAGATCTTCGAATTGCCACGTCGCTTGTTGATTACATCTTCAGACGTCTAGCTGTTGACTACCTCCCTCTGGAAGATAGACAAGATCTTTCCATCCTTACCTCCCAGGAGCGAGTTCAACTAACGTTGTTCCCAGCTGAAGAGATGGTCAAAGATGAAAAGGAGTCAACTCCACCTTATGGATCAAGCGATTTAGCTACTCCCGAAGCAGGCGCGACCTCGACACAAAACAGGGAGCTTATCTCGAGATCAGAACAACGGGATGCTCCATACTGTTTTGAGTGTGGAAACGTGATGCAGAGATCCGGATCATGCTACGTGTGTTCCAGTTGTGGAACCACAAGCGGATGTTCTTAAAAAGAGCAACTCTTTTGGTGTCTTTCTGGTGATAGTTCTACCTATGGGTGATTTAGAAGATTCATCGTAGAACGGCAAGTTTGGAACTGTCTTCTGTGATTCGTTCACTGGGAGATGGTTCCCACTCGTGTCAGAGCCTCGACATAGAATACTAATATGTCGAGAAGTGGTGATGTCGAGTGAGTTCATCAGTCAGGGTTATTCGTCCAGTCACGGTGGATCCATCAGTAATTGAACGGGTTATGGGAGTAGTCCCGTTAGATCTTGAGCACGTGGACGCGCCCTCTATTTGGGTGGATGGGGTATTTCATTCCAGCGCGAGTCGGTGGTTATTTCGTAAGTGGGCCTTCGGATCTGAAGGGTAATCCAGTACCGGAATCGACCGATAATCGGTAAACCGGGTACCGTGCAGTGGTGCTGGACAAGAAAGAACAATCCATTAGCTGGGTTCAAGTTACAAAAACCTATCGACGGGCATGAAGAAGTACAAACTCGTCAGAGATCTTCGATTGTGCAAGAGTTCTCGCCTATTGGGGGAGAACTCCATGAGTTGGAGGAACTGGTATTACCTTAGCCAAGAGCGACCAGTCTGGGTGTCCAGCCATCAGGAGCGCTCTGATTCTAAAGTTCGCAAAGTTCGTCATGCCAGCAGCT
>JAJYGA010000089.1 GCA_021785255.1 Actinomycetes bacterium | reverse complement strand
GTTTGACTGAGATAACATCTTGGCTACCTGTGGCGTGCCGTTGTAGTGCCAGTAATAGCCCGGGGTGCCGTAGTTGCCGATGTCTCGCGCCTCAGCATGATCGATAATCGTGGCTTGAAAGTTGCCACCTTCAAAGACCTGGGAGATCCAAAGCGGCCATTGAATATTGGTGAGTTTTACACGGATTCCTACAGCGTCTAGCTCCGATGCTAGCAAAGGACCTGCCAGCTGAGCGTACGGATAGGGTGGTAAAGTTATTGTGAGCGGGAATCCATGAGAGTATCCCGCTTGGGCCAAAAGAGCCTTCGCTCTTGCCGGATTGTATGGGTAAGCGTTAGCCAGATTCAGATAGTAGGGGTCGGCAGGCACGGAGTCGCTTCCAAGTGGCGATCCATATCCGCCTGATGCTACTTGAATGACCGCTTTTTTGTCGGTAGCATAAGCAATTGCTCTTCTTACCAACACATTCGACAACGGACCGTAACTGTTGTTCAGAGTGAGCTGAACCTTGCCATTCGTAGGTCCCGTAATTACTTTGTATTTAGATGAGTTTTTGAACACTGATACTTCAGAGGGTGTGCCCAAGTTGTCGATTACTTGGATCTGGCCAGATTCAAGAGCAGCGTCTTCTGTGTTGGGGTTTGAGAAGTATCTAAAGACGACACTTTTCGCCCTAGGTGTCGGACCGTAGTAGTAAGGATTGCGGGTCAACGTTATCGAGTAGTTGTTTCTCTCTGACACTACTTTATAGGGTCCTGTTCCGATTGGATCTGACGATAGTTGTCCTATTGTCTTTGGGTCGACTATAACTCCATTTGAGTAAGCTGCAAGGTTGAACAACCACTCCCATGAGGGTTTTGTAAGATGGACAGAGACACTGTAGGGCCCCAGGGCGGTTACAGATGAAACATCGAACAGTTTTCCATAAGGGTAAGTAGACCCAGAGGCAAAGACACGTTTCATTGAAAATACAACGTCTGCAGCTGTCAGTGGATCGCCATTTGAGAACCGCACACCTTTGCGAATTTGAAATGTGTAGACAGAGTTGTTTTGACTGACGCTCCAACTTGTAGCCAGCACCGGAACTATTGAACCCTTGGGGTTCAGTTCGACAAGATGCTGTAAGACGTTGTAGTCGATTACTTCGTCAATGGCGGCTGAGGCGTTTGCTGTGGGGTCCAAGGTCACAGGAAACACTTCTGACCCTATGGTAACGGTGGAGTTAGGCTGAAACTTAACGGGCCGGGCTACAGTTTTTGTTATTGTTGGTGATGGGGAAGTGTTGCCTATTGAATAAGCCCCAAAGCCCACGATTAACGCTATTCCAGCCACAATGATGGCACTTAAGCGCTTCTTATCTTTTGCCTGCAACCTTCCCCCTCGTTGAGTTTTCTCAGTTAATACGTTTTCTCCGAAAACGTGGTAACACCTCAAGATACCAAAGAAAATCAAGCCGCCTTTAGTGTTGATGAGATGTTGGTCACATCTACAAGCCGTTCAAAACCTCAATCTTCATGATCTCCTGAAGAAGTGACTCAGGACGAACCATGGCGTATCATTGACTATGGCTCAATTTGAAAGCGACGACTGGTCTGTTTTGGGAGTCGGTGACACCAACTCGATCCTTGATGTTGGAGATCTCTCCGTTGGGCACTTTGCTCGAACAGAGTCACCATATCTCACCGGTTGTTCCGTGGTGTTGTTTAATGCGAAGACGCGGGTCAGCGTAGTTGTTGGTGGGAGTGCTCCAGGTACCAGAGAGACTGATGCGTTGAATCCAAGCGGCTTAGTTGAGCACGTTGATGCCGTTTGCTTTACCGGAAGCAGTGCTTATGGCCTAGATGCTGCAGGCGGGGTAATGCGTTTTCTTCAAAAAGAGGGAAGAGGCTTCAAAGTAGCTGCCTCAAAATTAGGTGTGGTGCCCATAGTTCCAACCGCGACCATATTCGATCTTGGTCGCGGCGGATCATATGAGGCTGTATGCGACCAAGAATTTGGTACAGCGGCATGTTATGCGGCATCAAATCTTTCTCTAGCTCAAGGGTCGGTAGGCGCAGGAGTCGGTGCGATGTCAGGAGGCATAAAAGGAGGAGTCGGATCTGCTTCTGCCGTACTTGTCAATGGAACTGTGGTGGGATCGATATGTGTAGTCAACTCAAGAGGTAGCGTATTCAATGAATCCATCACCCAACTGCATGCAAGAGAACTCGAGTTAGACGAGGAGTTTTCAAAGTACAAGGACATTGAAGCCCTTGCTCATAAAAAAGGTGACAAAGAGGGCACTTTCAATACTACGGTGGCTTTGGTGGCAACGAACATGAGACTAACTCGTTCTGAACTCCAGGTCATGGCTAAGATTGCTCACGACGGACTTGCTAGAAGTATTCGGCCGGTTCACACCTACTTTGATGGTGACACGATATTTGCGGCTGCTGTCGGAGAAGATGGTTCACTGTTAGAGGACTACTCTCGAGATCATCGTTTGGCCGCACTCAGTGCGCTTTTTGAAGTAGGTGCCGACACTCTTTCGAGGGCCGTTGTGCACGGTGTCATGAAGGCTAATACTCATTGAGCGCACTTAATGCATCTGGTCGTCCAAGTTGCGTTTAATCGTGTCTGTTTTCAAAGATACATTCTCGTGTGCTTGTAACCATTTAATCACTTTGCGAGCTGGAAAAGGCCTTGCGATGAGATACCCCTGTACTATGTCACATCCAAGCTTTTTGACCCTTTGTAGTTGGCCGAGATCCTCAATGCCTTCGGCGACTGCGTCTATTCCCAACGAATGGGCTATATCTATCTGGGCTTTAACGAGAGAACATGATCGCTTGGAGGTCGTGATGCTTCTTATGAAGGAGATGTCGATCTTCAGCTCCGACAGCGGAAGACGTGTGAGGTTCTGCAACGAGGTGAAACCTGTGCCAAAGTCATCTATTGAGTACAACGTTCCAAGGTTTGCGAGTTCCTTGAGGGAATAGAGAACTTTTTGAGAGCTCTGTAAGGCGACGGACTCTGTAATCTCGAAGATAATACCGCTGAGCGGTACATCTCCAGTGAGTCTTCTCTGTTGTGAGGCGAGCCATTTAGGAGAGTTGAGGGTGCTTGGAGACATGTTTACCGCCAAAGTGAGGCGTGAGTCGTAGGCATGGATCTTTGAGAGTATTGGGAGAGCTTGTCGCATCACCTGTGAAGTGAGTTCGTCGATAAGGCCAAGCGACTCTACGATAGATATCACGTGCTGAGTGGGAATCGGATCTGGGTCTTCTTCCGGCCATCGCAGTAGTGCTTCAAAAGACACAGGCTTATCTGATTTAAGACTCCACTTGGGCTGTAGGTGCAGTTCAAACTTGCCACTTTCCAAGACCGAGACGGTGCGTTCTACCTCGGAAAGTTTTATCCGGTCGCTGTGAACGACAGACTTGCTCATTTTAGAGTTGTTACCATAGGTGTTGATGAGATTGTCTTTCAATGCCTTGGCGAGAAGTTCTTGAGGGCTTAGCTCCTTAGCGCAGCGCGTTATAGAAGTTTTATAGTTAGGGACGAATAATATTCCTTCTACAGTCAGGGTATTATGACTTTGACGCCTAAGAGCAGCGACTATTCGCTGCGCCTGAGACTCTGAAGAAACGACAATTCTCGAGGCTAGTGTGGACCGAGCTACGCGAAATACTTCATGACCACCGGTAACGGAACCTATTGCCGTCGCAAGGGTACATAGCAAGGACGCGTGTATATCAAAACCAAAGCTTGCCTGAAGGAGGTCTGAATCTTCGACGTCGACGATCAAGAGCCACGACTCCTTTTGAGGGTCAACTTGGTGCATTTGGTTCTTCTCGAGCACCTCATAGAGGGCCCTAGCGACCCTAAGTCCGGTAGTTGGATCTGTCTGCCCCAACCTGGCTCGAGTTTGCACAAGAGAGAGTCGCCTTTGGGCATGTATGTATAGATTACCAACACGGAGCATGTGCTCATGAAGGTCGCTAGACACCGATAACGGATAGGTTATAAAGTAAAATTGCGACTTTGGTGACAGCTCTTGGATGGATGGATCCTTAGGCACTACGACTAAGACACGTTTTTCCTTATAAGGGTGCTTTGGAGTCGGATGCGTCTCATGTGGTAGTGACCAAACTATCTCTTCTACAGATAAGTTTCTAATTGCTCGATTTAACGTGTTGAGGGCAAAATGGTCAAATGTCAAGACATCTCCGGTTGTAGTATCCTTGACGACTCCACCTTCTCCGATCTCTACGTGCAGTTGTTCCACCTCAGGGTTTAGTTGCTGGATCAATCGCGTGAATGCTGCATCGAGATCATCATATGATTCCACTGTGGCACAGGCTTGGGCAAATTCAACCTGCAAGTCCGAAACGTTTATTGACCGTCGCAAGTTAGCAGCTGCGGTCATCTCTTCAGTGGTGTCAAGAACAACTCCGTGTGTGGGACTGGAGGAAGAGCCAGATGTAAAAGTTACCCATAGAGAGAGTTGACGTCCGTCCTTCTCGATGTTCAAGTTCTTCAGTTCCAAATAGTCGGTAGCATCAGAGAAGTTGTCGTTGTGTACATAACGCCTAAAGACCTCTTCATAGAGGTCGCAAAGGTCTATCTCCGAAGCCAGGGAACCAACGTTTCGACTCGTTTCAAGCCGAGGAACGGTTATGGCTATTGGCGCTGCTTGAGTTCCCGTCAGAATTAGTTCTGAGATGTGTTCGGTCTGATGTTGAAGTTGGGTGAGGATGGACGTGTCTGTAACGGTTATGACTAGCTGAGACTCAAGAGCACGATCCCCCGAGCTCATTACTCGCTTTATTGTGTAGTGCAAGGAATAAACTTGTTCGTTTTCTCTCCAAAGTTTTGCCGCGCTCAGAGTAGTTGGCGCGCGCTTAGTCAACTCGCCCTTGCCAGGAGAGTTGTGTACTCCAAGTTTCTCCAGAAGCTCGAAAGGCAAGAGATCTTCAAGTCGCCGAGCGTATGATCCTTCGGCCAGGCTATGAGCAAGGTCGTTGGCAAAGATCACTGAACCGTTTCCATCGGCAACGGCGAGGGCAATACCGCTTTCATCTAGCACCTTCACCATCTCGTTGTCGAAAGGACTCTGCGGCGCAATACGCGGTGGCGCGGAGGTAATGATCGTGGTCCAAATTAGTGAAGCAATATGAGCTAGCTCCTCAAGCAGTTTTAGGTCGTCTGTCTCAAGGCGCATTGAGTTCCCTGCGTAGATTGAAAGATATGCTTGGATTACACCGTTGGAGTTGATTGGGAGATGGAAAATCTCTCCTTTATCGGCGTCCTCTTTGTTCGGGCTGTCTCCAGCGTGACGTTTTGTGGGGGAGGAGTGCGGGACCCGTGGAGAAGTTGAAGAAGGGGATCTCTGCTTACCACCAGCGATCGTGAGGAGAAGATCACTAACCAAAGGACTCAGATGATCCTGGTTTCCCCAGCATCCCGCTATCTCAGTGCTCTTCCCACTGTCGATCGTTTCGATGACAGCTGCAAGAACGACGGCTTTGACCGCGGAAACAACCTCTTCACACAGCAGTGCGCTGAGGTGGTTTAGTTCTGTTATCGATGCGGATCGCTCGATTACTCTACTAATTACCTCATGGTGATTGTTCTCGCCCAACGTCACGTGATAATTTCCCCTTATGCCACGCTATCGTGTTTTTAGTATGGCTATGTCGCTCAATATGTAATGCCTAAGATTTAACGGAATTTCCTTTACGAAACTGAACCCTTGATTCTTTACATGTTTTGTATTTTCTCGTTGCTTTAAAAAATTGGCCTTTTAAATCCAGATAGCTAAAGAGGGGCCTCTCTTATCTCTTAAGTCGTAAATCGAATTGCTTTTGTTTCGCCAAGACCCGACCGAGTGACGTTTTGTACTTTTCGATTTGGTCTTGTTGCAGATAAAACGAGGAGTCGTGTGAGATAACAAAGATATTCATGCTCGGGGGAAAGATCTTGCAAGACTGTTATTTTCGAGGACCATTGATCAAACGGGAACGCAAACCCTCTCTGTAAGGGCGGGGTCGAGCGACCTCTGTAACACCGTCGAGGCAAAATAGCACTATGAGCATTCGCGAGCGCCTAGATCGGAA
>JAJYGA010000013.1 GCA_021785255.1 Actinomycetes bacterium | reverse complement strand
ATCGTATATAGTACAAGCCCAGATAGATAGACATTGCACGAAGATGAGGTAGGTTTTTAAAAGATGACGAGTACTGGAAGCTTGATACCATTGGACGTCGCCCAGAGCTTCGTTCTTGATCGCATTGAACCACTAAGTCCAATAGCGCTTCCCCTGTTAAACTCCTCTGGATTAGTCCTAGCTGTAGACATCGAGAGCCACGAAGACATTCCTCCATTTAAAAACACCGCTTCAGATGGGTATGCAGTAAGGGCTAAGGACACCACTGGTGCATCAAAGATGAACCCAGTGCTATTAAAGGTTATAGCCACCATAGCAGCTGGGGACAGTATCGATCCTACTCTTGAACCCGGCACAGCGGTTCGCATCATGACAGGTGCACCTGTTCCTTTGAGTGCGGACTCCATCGTCATGGTTGAAGATACAGCACCATACGACGATCAACCCTCGATGGTACAGGTATTTAAACAAGCATCTCCCGGCGACAGCATAAGAGAGGCAGGGAGTGATATAAGCACAGGTCAGGTCGTACTCTTAGCTGGTACAGTCCTCAATCCAGCCGCCATTGGAGTACTAGCGTCCCTTGGCTATAAAAAGGTCCCCGTCTATCCACGGCCCAAAGTAGGTGTAATCTCCACGGGAAGCGAACTGATAGACACTGGTGGCATCTCCAAGGGAATGATTCGAGACTCTAATCGACCCTCCCTCATCGAAGCAGTTAACAAAAGTGGCTTTGAAGCCATCGACCTTGGGATCGTACCTGATGACGCTGGCCAACTAGAGGAGGCTTTCACCAAAGCCGCAAGAAAGTGCGATGCTATCATCACCTCAGGGGGAGTAAGTGTGGGCGACTTCGATCTGACAAAAGAGGTTCTGGCGAAACTATCAGAGGGAGGCATGCGCTGGATGCAAGTAGCCATAAAGCCAGCAAAACCTTTCGCCTTTGGGAAGATCGCAGGGACACCGCTTTTTGGTCTTCCAGGCAATCCTGTAAGTGCTTTGGTTAGCTTTGAACTTTTTGCCCGACCGGCAATTCGCAAGTTGATGAACTATCCTTCGCCGTACAAAACACTTCTAAACGCCACTTTACAAGACGACGTAGCTAGACGCAAAGATGGCAAAGTTCACTTCCTCAGAGCTGTATGCAACAGTGTGAACGGAGAACTTCAAGCTACTTTGAAGTTGGGGCAGAAGTCCCACATGCTCTCTCAAATGGCGTCGGCAAACGCTCTCTTGGTCGTCCCTGACGGGAATGGATTTCAAGCTGGTGCCAAATTGCCAGTGATCTTGCTTGACCAGTAACCACTAGTGCCGGAATATCTCAAACCGAGGATTTTCCAATACAGCCTAAGCTCTTTAAGGTGAGACAAGATGGAACTGGTCAACTAATCGACGCTTACGGCAGGGTCGTACGCGACTTACGCATCTCAATAACAGACCGATGCAACTTCCGCTGCTCCTACTGCATGCCAGAAGAGGGCATGAAGTGGCTGGATCGTCCTGAACTTTTAAGTTTTGAAGAGATCGAAAGGGTCGTAAAAGTCCTAATAGAACGCTACAACTTCGAGAGTGTTCGACTTACCGGAGGTGAACCCACAGTACGCGCGCAGCTACCTCTTCTCGTTGAAAAGCTCGCGAAGCTCAAAACACCATCGGGAAAAGATCTCGACCTCTCTCTCACCACCAACGGAGCCACCTTACGGTTACTGGCTTCAGATCTAAAAAATGCGGGTTTATCTAGGATAAATATCTCCTTGGATACGCTACGACAAGATCGATTCATAGAACTGACGAAACGAGACCAGCTACATAATGTGATAAGTGGAATTCACGCTGCCGTCGAGGCAGGTTTGCAACCAGTGAAGATCAACACTGTAGTGATGCGCGGGGTCAACGACGATGAACTGGTCGAGATGGTGCGATTCGCACGAGAGATCGGAGTTATCGCACGTTTTATTGAATTTATGCCTTTAGACGGTGACAACTCCTGGGCGCCTTCCCAAGTGGTACCAGCAACTGAGATAGTGCAAAAAGTGACGGAAAGTTTTCCAGCTAAGCAAATATCTCATGGATCAGATCCGGCAAAACGTTACGTCTTTGACGACCAAAAAGGTGAGTTTGGAGTTATTGCATCTGTAACAATTCCATTTTGTGATGCCTGCGACCGCATTCGCCTTACAGCGGATGGGAAGATAAGAAACTGTCTTTTCGCCGTGGAAGAACAAGACATCAAAACTATTTTACGAGGCAATGGCTCAGACGATGATCTAGCTCAAGTTTTCGAGAACTCTGCAAAAAGCAAGTGGGCAGGGCACTCCATAGGTAACGTCAATTTCATAAGGCCCAAAAGATCTATGAGC
This sequence comes from Actinomycetes bacterium, assembly GCA_021785255.1. GTDB lineage: Bacteria > Actinomycetota > Acidimicrobiia > Acidimicrobiales > Acidimicrobiaceae > Ferrithrix. The sequence goes on along the minus strand of JAJYGA010000013.1, from coordinate 3,781 downwards.
CAGATTGGCGGATAAACACTATGTTCACTACCTTTAGCTATAGCAACTCATTTTTCACAGAAAGGATCTAGAGTAATTACAATGTCTGATGCTGCACTAACCCACCTTGACCCCCTCGGAAGAGCCCGCATGGTCGATGTCACCCCGAAAGATCCCAGTCACAGGAGAGCTGTCGCCAGATGCAAGGTGTTCATGCAACCGGAAACCACGGCCAAGGTCGCCAATAATGCAATAACCAAAGGAGACGTTCTCGGCGCAGCTCGCATTGCGGGCATTCAGGCCGCCAAAAGAACCTCGGATCTAATCCCTCTTTGCCATCCGTTGCTAGTCGGTTCTGTCTACATCAATTTTATGATCGGTGACGACTACGTTCAGGTAGAGTCTCAGGTGGAAACCATCGATCGAACGGGCGTTGAGATGGAAGCTCTCACTGCCTGTTCCGTAGCTGCACTAACTATATATGACATGTGCAAGTCTTTTGATAAAGCCATGATCATAGGTGACCTTGCTCTGTGGGAAAAAGTTGGGGGACGTTCCGGGCACTGGAAGCGCCCTGGCTATCAAGACGGCATTGACCAAGGTTTTTAAAACTTTTCACTTCTAAAAGACTCAGCTTCGCCACTATAAGCTCTTTCTATGGTACTCTCTGTGTATGGATGTAATTACGAGGGTGTAATTTGATGACTTCAAAGCTTACCGTACTCCTTATTCTCATGGCATGGGTTATTGTCGTGGTTGTTCCCGCCATTAACAGATGGCGTTCAGCACAACAGGTATCTTCAGTAGCTCGATTTAGAGATCAGCTACATGTCCTAGAAAAACAGTGTTCAGCTACGAGCATTAACTTCTCGTTCACTCTGACCAAAAAGCAGGAATACGCCGTTGTCACCAGACCAAAAAATATCCCACAAAGTCTTCACCAGATTAGCCCGCTATGTTATCGACGCAGACGTCGAACTTTCTCTTCGCTTGCAGGTCTATCTCTTGCTTCAGTTATTGCCACAGCAGTTCTTGGGACACTTGGTGCTTTAAGTCTGGTTCTTTCTCTCGTTCTTCTAGGCTCGTACGTCGTTTTATTGAGAAGATCAAAACTTAGAGCTATAGCAACTTCGCGTGACCTTCCAGCTGCTTCGAACTTTAGAGCACTCGAATACAGCTAATGATGCTCGCCCTTGGGCACAAGCACCACAACCTCTTTCTCTGCCACAAGCAAGGCGTCTCTGTCATACCATGAATTAACTCTCCGATGCTCTGCCCATAGATGAAGCTGATCCACGAAGTTCGAAGACGTTGGATCCCCAGATACGCCACCTGGAACTATCGACATCGAATCGGTAGGTTCAGCCATGTCGACAATTTGGCGAAATACGGAAAGTCCTGATACAGAGAAGTCGCTCCTGCGTTCCCACCCGTAGCTAGCGGCTTGAATCGTGTCTGAATCCCCGCCCATCTCAATTTTGGGAAAATCCAACCTCAGACCCTTTGTATCAACTTTGGAAGTTAATGGGTGCGAACTAGATACATAGTGAAACCGTCCCCATCTCCAGCTTGATACGTCACTACCTGCCATGTAGATTGCATCTCTATAGGCCATTTCAAGCGCGTGTGGAATGACCACAAGAACTCTGTCTTTAGCGGCGTCTATCTTCTCTTGGCTATATCCAGCTGGACGATCACCTCCAAGAAGATCCCACACGTCATTAGCCAACCACCGCCTGATCAAAGTTACTGTAGAAGAAAGCTCTCCAGAGACCATCCACTGCCATGTTTCGCCACCAAGTAACGGCCGGTAGAGAGTCTCTGCAAGGGCCCGACGAAAGCACCCATATAGCAGCGCTATCGACGAGTCTTTGGTCAGATTACCGTCCCATGAAGCGAGCAGAACTCGCGCCCCTTCCGCGTCACGAGATGCCAAAGGTTCCAAAGACTTAAATAGTTTGGTCCAGCGTTGAGCCGCAAAAGAAGTAACGTCCGCTTGCAGCTCCTCCATCTCTGAAACAGAATGATGCTTAAGCTCTGTCAGTTTTTGGCGGAGTCTCTCCGCTCGAAACGGATCGGCAAAGCTCGACGAAATATAGGGGCTACCTCCATCTGTAATAACGTTGTTAGCTGTCATAATGAATCCCGCCTTAGGATTCTCACATCGCGGCATCTTGGTAAAAGGTACAGTGCCGTTCCACTTTGCGCGGGAGTTCCACCCTAAAGTCGGCAAGCTGTAGCCTCCATCGCTTCTTATGGGCACCTTGCCCCGGGTTACATAACCAATTCCGTTCAAACGATCCGCAGCCACAAAGTTATTTACAGGATCAACCCACTTAGCCTGAGCATCGAGAAGCTCTCTAACAGTTTTCGCAAAAAGCATGGCACGCAGAACTTCGAATCCCTCGTGCGCATAGCTCTCCGTCCCGGTCCATCGAAGTGAGAGCCCCCACCCCATCGACGGAGATCCATGTACTAAGGAACCATTTTCCGTATGCCAGATCTCAACTTCTTCGACCTCACCATCTTTGAAGTACATCTTCTCCACTCGACAATGCGCTTCACGGTTCTGAGAAGAAGTTCGGTAACGATGAGATCCGTCTTTTTTAAACTCCTCAACATAGAGATCTTGTGTATCAGCGCCACCGTGTGTTATAGCCCACGAGACATCTCTATTAAAGCCAAAATGGGGAAATCCTGGTATACCCGCGAATGTCGCTCCAAAAACCTCAAAGACGTCACAGGACAGGTGGGCTTGCCAGTACACGTTTGGCACATCTAAAGCTCGATGGGAGTCGTTGGACAAAATTGCATGTCCATGGTTAGAAGATCGTGATGATACTACCCAGGCATTTGATCCTGGCTCAACCTCTGATATAAAACCTAGGTGTTGCGCAGTTTGTTCAATATCGTGCGCCCCGGTACTTACCACCTCGTGCAGGCGACCGAGGGGCGGCACGCTTAAAGTAGACCCTAAAGGAGAAGAATCCAAAAGTGTTTTAAATACGTCAGGACCAACCTTGTTCAGCACAACTGCGTTGGCGAGTTTGTGCTGCCACATGCCCATAAGAACGTGGCGAATCTTAAACACCGCTATTGAATGCCAAGGTAGCCAAGGTTCGGGGTCCATCTCCATAAGATCAAACTCTGTGGACTTGATACCGACCGCTAGAGCCGCGTTTACTCCCTCGGCATAACTATCGAACATCTCCCTCGTTTCGACTGAGACACTTTCATAATCTCTTTTGGCGCTATCGGCCAATCGAAGTTTCCGTGCCAAGATGTCAGAAGAACGAACCGATGCTCCAAGTACCTCGCCCAGTCTTCCCGTAGCGCGCCTACGATCGAAGTCCATTTGGAAAATACGATCCTGGGCGCAAGCATAACCCAATCCAAACCAGGCATCTCTTTCTCCCTGAGCAAAGATATGTGGTAAGCCTCTTTCGTCTCGAAAGATCTCAATTGGGTTGTCAACGCCTTCCACTTTCACACTGCTGCTCATCACATCTCTCTAAAACTACTCGTCAGGTTGGACTCTGAGCTTGATCTAGCATCCCTATGAGCAACTTAGCAGCTAATTAAAACCACATCGGCATAAGGAGTCTTAGTTTCAGACCCAACGTTCGTTCATCTATTACAATAAATTGATCAAATGGGAGCGCAAACCCCCTCTGTAAGGGCAGGGTCGAGCGACCTCTGTAACACCGTCGAGGCAAAATAGCACTATGAGCATTCGCGAGCGCCTCTATCCACGAGAACAGGAGCTATCCGTTCTCGTGTGCCACTGCTCAGATGCTCGCTA
>JAJYGA010000095.1:5578-6253 GCA_021785255.1 Actinomycetes bacterium | reverse complement strand
GGACCTTACGCATGAATGCACCAGAGCAATTAACCGCCTTAGGGGACTTTTATTGCAGGTATTCCCAGCGTTGGAACAGGTTTTCCCTGGAACTCGGATTACCCAGCCACTCGTCTTAGAACTTTTCATCAAATACCGCGGACCCTCAGGGTTACGCGCCGCTGAAAGGGCCAAGGTACTTCGATGGGCCAAATCTAAGTCTTCGAGAGATCCGACACGACTCATTGATGAGATCTTCGGTGCCCTCTCCCAGCAGAGCGTCACCGTCGCTGGGACTGAGGCCGTTGAGCTCGTCATTCCCCAGATCGCTACACAACCCAAAGCTCTCAAGGCCCAGCGCTTAGAGGTTGCCACCCAGGTCGAGAAACTCCTAGACGACTACCTTCTTTCTGTGGTCTTGATGTCGATGCCAGGAGTGGGTATCAAGACCGCGGCCACAATACTCCTGAGCATCGGAGACACGTCTAGCTTCCCCACAGCTGGGCATCTTGCTGCTTATGCTGGAATTGCCCCGGTTACCCGCCGTTCTGGAACCTCCATCAAAGGAGAGTTCCCAGCCCGGTCTGGAAACAAGCAGCTAAAGAACGCACTGTTTCGATCGGCGTAGATTGCTTCAAACTGTGACGCCGAATCCAAGGTTTACTACGAGCGCAAGCGGTCCCAGGGTAAGAAGCA
>JAJYGA010000095.1:0-5568 GCA_021785255.1 Actinomycetes bacterium | reverse complement strand
GAAGCACAACGCTGCGGTGATCTGTTTAGCTAGGCGCCGATGTGACGTAATCTACGCCATGTTGCGGGATGGGAGTCAGTACCAGCAAAAAACAGTAGTTACAGCCTAACAAAACATAGGGATATGCAACTCTAGCAGCACCGTCGCTGTGCGGGTATCATGGTTCCCAAAGAAAAATAGATGTTTATCTCGTAGCAGTAGCGGCTGTGGAGCTTGTGGTCAAAGAGCCATCTTGTGGTAAAGCAGGGATCCACCTAAGTAGAAGCAACTTATTGATCCCTGTTCTGCTGTGCAAACTGCGTCGGCTTTCCCCCAGGGTAAGCTCGGTCGCGCCTCCACTTGGCGTCGGCGATAGCTTTAGCAAAGTTGCGAGATCAAGCTGGGGCGCGATTGTCCACAAGTCCAGCAGCCCTGTTCTTCACTTTTCAACAAACGTCAGACCTGTACGGAAGAGTCGTGTTTAATGAACTAAAGGGTTGAGATGGGAAGCTTGGGCTCAAAGGCGAGAGAGGTCCTAGTACACAAGGTCGAGAAATTAGTGAGTCAAATTGACGTCTCTCGTGCGTTACTCTTTATCTGCTCTTAGCATCAAGTAGACGCGAGAAAGTTCCCCAAGTCAATCAGCAAGGGTTCGACGGTGATACGACAAATAGTTTGATCATGAAGAGATTGGTAGATCCAACTCCATGTCGCACTCCTAAGTCCACCTCAGATCTCAATGTCAAAAAACGTCTGAAATGACTTGACAAAAGCATAGGGACACCTCCCGCTCCCGTCAAACCGAACGTGAACCTCTCGATTCATTCGGCTTCCTGCTCGCAACTGTTCCGTTTCAGCTCATCCCCATTGCTGGGTTGGCTAGTCCATCACAGTCCGTTCGCCTGGGGCCTTTGCTCGACCCTCATTACAAGGGTTTCATTGCTAATACACCCCAGTCCGCCCCAGTGCATAGCATCCGGTACTCTCGCCTTTGGTTTTTACCTCGACGTACTCCCGTTCCCTGTGTTTTCCCACAAGGACAACCACACGACTGGTTCCTGAGTTCAATATGAAAGCCAGTACTACGCTCATGCCACCTATACACCGGACACCGTCTGGCCAGGAACGAGACAACCCGCCAGACTCATCCCAAGGTAGAAAGGCAACCTTGGTTCTGATGTCATCCATCTGTTTTTCGACGCGTCATCGGATGGTTCGCTTTCGCTCATCTTCGTAGTACTTACCTGACGGAGGTATCTCCGCCTTTTAACACAACGCTCACCACCCTGGCTCTTTACCAACGCAGCTTGTGCCGGTTTGATATCCCTTTCTCGTAAGTTGATATCGGAGGGCCAGGGAGCATAAGCTCCTTCCTTCATCTCTCATATCGCATTGCTTGGCCAACGACCTAAAAAGGTCGACTTATGGTTAGCATTCACAGCACACCCTTTCGGAACAGTTATTTCAAGCGACCTCATGTCGCACTCGTTTGATACAATGAGAGTCATGGTGCCTCCGGCATCTCTTTAGACCCTCTTGATTTGCTTGTTACGGAAAGCAAGGGGGTCCTATCTTTTAAGAACTCTCTAGTATCGGCGAACACTTAGCGACAATGCAACCATCTCTTAGAGAAAATCCATCATCATCTCTAATGACGTAAGCAACTAAGCCATAATCAATGAAAGAGTCGCTCTACAGCAAGCTGGTGAAGGAGTTAGCGGGACCACTGCTTGAACTTCCCGGCATGGGAGTAGAGAGCGCTGGGGAGTTCTTGGTAGCTGCAGGCGACAATCCAGAACGTCTTGTCTCGGAGGCGAGTTTTGCGATGATGTGTGGAGCGTGTCCGATCCCTGCATCCTCGGGAAAGACCAAGCGTCACCGACTAAACCGCGGGGGGAATCGTCAAGCAAATGCTGCACTGCACATCGTAGTTCTTTCCCGTATTCGCATCGACGAACGCACCCAGGCCTACATGGCCCGTCGTTTGGCTGAGGGCCTTTCCAAACGCGAGGTGATGCGATGCTTGAAACGTTATGTTGCAAGAGAGGTCTATCACGTCTTGGTTAACAACAAGGTAGCTGCCTAGCGCTCACCTTGAAGAGAGAGTCCGTTCTTCGAACCTTTACACTCTTGACTTGACAAACATGAGAGCGTCAAGGGGGTGCAATATCTCTCTGTTTCTTACTCAGCTACCCTCCTCGCTGCTGGCATACGACCCTCGGTCGGAACCACCGGGGACTCCTTTGACAATGCGCTCTCAGAGAGCCTGAACGGCCTTTACAAGACCGAGCTCATCTGGGATCTTGGGGGTTCAAAGACGACGAGATCGCCGTTGAATGGGAGACCTGCAAGTAGGTTCTGTGGTACAACCATCGGAGGCTACATGGCGCTCTTGCCGATGATGTTCGCCCGTCGAATACGAAGCTCTCTACTATGCTCAAGTACAGTCTGGGAACCAATTGGTTCCCAGATAACCAGGTCTCCATAAAACCCAGGGCGGTTCACACCCACCTAACTCAGTCTAACTGTAGTTGTTGTTGTCAATAGAAGTGCCTCATCTCTAAGTCTGGCGTAAAGAGCGACCAACCCGAACTTTGGCGTTAAAGGGCGCCCTTGAAACTATGAAACTTGTGGTGTTTCAGGCGAACACGGATGAAACGGTGGGGAACTCCTGTAGCCCAGGAGACTTCCAGGCCCCTTCATTTCCTCAAAACCTTAGCGTCGGTTGCAACTACAGTTCGGCTTATTTTCAAGTCAATACTCCAATCTGGCAGGCTAAATCGTTCCGCTATGGGGCTCTCGTAAGTAGCAGGAGGTCATCGCAATTGGCAAGACTATGGATAGGTATTCTCTTGCGATCTCTTAGTAGGCCTAAATACTGTCTTCTCTTGGTTTTGTTAGTTCGATCGTCATCAACTCAACCATTTGAGACGCTTGAGTTCTAGCCATATCTGCAAGCTTCTCTAAGCGAACGTAGCTTCCAGCAGCGGCTGATTCCACTACGGCCTGTGCTAGGGTATGGAAGGCGGAGTGACTTTCTCTAATGAGAGTGAGATTCCCGAACCTGTAGGGCTCAACGCTCATCCAGTTGTCTAGGCTACATCGGGCGTCTAACTCCTGAGCAAGATTGATTCTTCTGTGCGGAATTTTTACGTCTTGTGTCAGGCGACCAAGTAGTCGTAAGTGATCAAGCAAAGCTCCAAACCACATCTGTGAACTATCCGCCATTGCTAGCTGGTAGTTGCTAGCAAACTCTCTTAATTTGGACTCCGGTATCGGTCTAGATATTCCATACCCTTGTAAGAATCCTACTCCAGTCTGACTCAATGCCTCAACATGTAAAGGCGTTTCTGCACCTTCTGCGACAATGTCAACCCCAACTCCGTTGCCAAGTTGGACTATAGTATCGAAGAATGCGAGATTCTTAGGTGAGTGTAAAATGTCGCGCGCAAAGTCTTTATCAATCTTAATCTCGTCGATAGGTAACTCTCGAAATCGAAGTAGTGAGGAGTATCCGGATCCGACGTCATCCAAAGCTATACGGATCCCAAAGGCTCGGATCTGGGCGATGTTTGCGTACGCGATCTGAGACGCTAGGATCTCTCCGGTCTCAAGGATCTCTAAGACGATATCTTTTGGATCGGCAGAAGTAGGGAGTAGGGCTAGCAACTCGGTCGCGAAGTTTGGATCGCAGAGATCGTCGGGGGTGGTGTTTATGCTCATTGAGAGCGTCTGCCCGTCTGGGCGGATCCGCTGCTGCACCGCAAGTGCTTCTTTGAAGACCGCTCTACGAAAGTCTCTTGCCTCTTTTTTGTCGAATTGACTTAAGAACTCAGGTGGAGTTAGAGTTCGGTTATCTATCGTCCATCTTGATAGAGCCTCAAATCCGATGACCCGTTTGCTCTGGAGGGAGACAATCGGTTGATATAACAAAAAGGCGTTTCCGGATTTAAATGCTGTGGAAATTTTGGGAAGCCCACCTATCTCAGCGTAGAAGTTCAGAGAGCCTAACTTTGACGTGACTTTTTTAGCTTGATACAGTGCTTGCTCCGCGCAGCGAATGACTTCTTTGTAGTCACCTGCATCTTGTGGATAGAAGGCTACGCCAGTTGTCCATGTATAGTTTACAGTGCCGATACGCTTGATTTTTATCCCTGAGAGACTTGAAAGATTATCGAACAACTCCTTTACGTACTCTGGATCGGTTGCTTGGTCGATAAGAACAGCGAACTGGTCACCACCGATCCTGAAGACCCTTTCGTTGTTCTCGAAGGTTTCAACCATAGCATTTGCGAACTTGGAGATGACCTGATCTCCGACCTCGTTTCCATGAAGACTATTTATTGATCGCAGGCCATCAATATCGATGAAACATAGAGCGAACTCACCGCCCTCTTTTGTCTTAGCGTAAAGTAGGTTCTCAAACTGTGCACGGTTGCACAAAGAAGTGGCTTGGTCATGGGTCGAAAGCCAAAGGGTATTCTGACGATACTGACTCGTCTGAAGTTGTTGTCTAAGTAGGCGCAAAGACTGTTGCATTAACCTCTGAAGCGTAACCATGATGTCAAGTACGGGTGGTTGGAAGAGATTTGCGATCGGCGAGGCCGCAACCATAACCATCTCAGGTAACTTCTCTCCAACTGGCATTGCGACCGTGGAACGCCATCTATGTGCTATGAAGAAGTCCCTCCATGGAGAAAGCCCTTTAGTGTTGATTAGGTCGTTGCTGTGACAGATAGAGTTGGTCAAAAGAGCCTTTGCAGATAGAGGGTGTAGCTCATCTGTAGCGGTTGCAGGGATCTTAAACCTTTTCAACTCACTTGATCCAGCTCCGACAGCGAGACTTATGTCAAAGCATCCGGAGTGAAACGACTCAGATCCAACCCAAACACTGTGGAAGATTCCTGACATCATTAGCGCATCGACACAAGATAAGATCAGTTCCTCTTCGTCATTAATCGTTTCACCGACCGACGCTATGATCTCTGTAAATCGGGAAGTAAGTGCAGTTAATTTCTTGGAACTTACTGAACCAAATCGTTGGGACTCTCTTTCGATCGGCTGTGCCGACAGTAAGATGCTGTATTCATTTGGTGCACAGTCGTCCCCGTGCTTTATAAGGGCGGAGATACGGTGACCGTGATTTCTGCCATCTTGGATACCTTTAACTTTCACGTATGATGACCCGACAAACCCAGGACCAAGGGTTGACTCTGAAAATATGCTCGAACTGTCAAAACCCGGAAGTATCTGGGTTATGTTCAGTCCATTTATTGACTCTGGAGATGCGCTTATAAAGAGTGGCCAGGAAGCACAAGACCTTACCGATGTAATTAGTCCGAACCGATTACAAGATAAGATACCTATCTCAATAGACTCATTGGTTTGAGGAATCTGTTCACCCAGCATCGGATGCTCATCGTAGAACCAAGGCTCTTCTCCTTTGGGTCCGATAATGTACTCGGAGTTCACCAAGCCTCCCACTTGCTAAAGGTAGTACACACTTATAGTGTTTCTGTCATCACTCAAAACGGTAAATTACTTCCCTAGAGCATATACCTATTTCTCAGGTCGTGTTCATGGCTTTTT
>JAJYGA010000020.1 GCA_021785255.1 Actinomycetes bacterium | reverse complement strand
GATGGTACGGTCGAAGGCTTTGTTGGAGGTGAATGCGCACAGTCAAGCCTTCGGTTACAGGCGTTAGAAAGTCTCAGACTTAAATCATCAAGGACGCTTGTAATCTCGCCTGCAAAGGAGGTCGATCTCCAACCACGATCAGGTGAAGTACACGTCATAAATCATTGCCTTTCAGGGGGGACGCTTGAAATACTACTGGAACCTGTAGTCCCAAAGCCACTCCTGGTCGTCATAGGCATTAGCCCAATCGCGCAGGCTCTATGTGAGTTGGCCTCTGCAGTAGGTTTTAGCATCTTAAGTAATCCGAACCTTGAACAGTTCCCTAAGAATACTGAGGCATTAGTTGTCGCCAGCCATGGAATGGACGAGGAACGTTGGATCAAAAAAGCGTTCGATTCTTCTATCCATTACGTAGCTCTAGTGGCTTCGCGCAAAAGAGCTGCTTCTGTAGTAAGCTCAATGGGCTTAACTGAAAGCGAACGAAGCCGACTTCACTCTCCAGCTGGTCTTGATATTAAAGCAAAAACTCCAAACGAAGTCGCCATTTCAATACTAGCGGAAGTTATAGCGTCACGAGAGTCAGGTGAAGAGGTTGTACCTGCCGTATCTGACGATCTATCCACAACCGAAGGCGTTACAGCCGTTGACCATGTGTGCGGAATGAAGGTAGCAGCTTCTGAAACAACGCTTCATTTGGATTGGAACTCCACCCGCTACTACTTCTGCGGTTCAGGATGTAAAGCCGCGTTCGAATCAAATCCACTGAACTTTGTCTCAGAACACCAGTGACGGCGATCGAAGAAAAATTTCCCGAGGTCCAATCTCTAAGGGCCGCTCTAGAAGAACAGGACTATATTACGTCTCCGGGACTGACAACAGCTTTATTTTGTGCGTTGAGGTTGAACCAGCCCCTCTTGCTTGAAGGTGAACCTGGGGTTGGAAAAACAGAAGCGGCAAAAGCACTTGCGAGAATTTTAGGAACGCCTCTTCTGCGCCTTCAATGTTATGAAGGAATTGCCGTATCTGAAGCAGTGTATGAATGGAACTATCCAAAACAACTCCTTGCCATCAAATTAGCGGAATCAGAACGAAGACATCTCGAGAGCTACGATCTTTTCAGCGAAGAGTACCTGATCGAAAGACCTTTGTTAAAGGCGCTACGGCAGAAGGGATCACTTCCCACTGTTCTCTTGGTGGACGAGATTGATCGAGCAGACGACGAATTCGAAGCCTTCTTGCTTGAAATGTTGGGCGAGTCGACCATAAGCATTCCGGAATTAGGTACAATTAGTGCCCAGATTCCGCCAGCTATCATCTTGACGTCTAACCGGACAAGAGATCTTCACGATGCCCTAAAACGAAGATGCATCTATCACTGGATCGACTATCCAAGCATCGATAAAGTCGTTGAGATATTGAGACGAAAGGTGCCTGAAGCAAACACCTCTCTACTCACTCAAGCTGCAAACGCCGTAAATAAAGTTCGGGGACTTCAAAATCTACAGAAGCCACCGGGCATGGCGGAGACTATCGACTGGGTTAGAGCTTTAATTTTGCTTGGAGTTGATTCAGTAGAACAGTTAAGTCCAGAAATTGCTTTCGGCTCCTTAGTGAAGTATCGCGAGGACTTAGAACTCACACAGGCCACTTGGAACGAGCAGGTTGAAACCTAAGCAAAGACTGGATATAGCTCTGTTAGCAGCGGCGTTTTCACGACGTCTAGAACAAAGTGGCATTGTTTGTCCAATAGATAGCTCTGTTCGAGTAACAAAAGCTCTTACGCTACTTGAACCAGCCTCGACACTAGAACTTTACTGGTGTCTTCGGATCGCGCTTGTAAAGGACATAGACGAGCTACCCATCTTTGAGTCAGTCTTTTACTCCATATTTGGAACGACTACAGAGAAGTCAGACAATGTATCCGATGCCCCCTACAGGACAAAACCTGTCACAGACGACCGCTCAAGAATCTCCAATTCCGACCAGAAAAGCGTAGATATCAAGTTCCCCTTGGCATTTACCACCACTTTAGGTAGGGATCAAGCTCATTCACTTGATGAGGATCGCTTGGCTATCAAGCAACAGGTCCTTGCGAGTGATAAAGAGTCCGTGCACGACCGACCCTTAAACGAACTCAGTCCAGAAGAACTTGAACTCCTAGATAAAGTCATAACGGAGACACTTCGCTCGTTGCCACAGAGATTCAGGCGGCGCTATGGCAAACTTGGAACTCGACCTACCGCTGACATGCGCAGAACCATACGACAAACTGTACGTAGCGGTGGTGACCCCATAAAGATCTATACCAGATCTCGAAGGAAGTCAGAGAGACCGATTGTCGGGATCGTCGATGTATCAGGGTCAATGGAACAGTATGTTTTGCCTTACATCCACTTCTTTAGCTGCTTAGCTAAACTCCACGAAGTAGAGACCTTCGTATTTTCAACGAGGCTAACCCGCGTAACCGAGTTAGTGAAGTTAAAGGTGTTCGAAGATGTCTTAGCTCGGACATACGAACTTGCAAAAGATCGTTTTGGAGGAACAAAAATCGGAGACGCCTTAAAAACTTTTACAGATCTTTATGGACGACGATCTCTTGCGAGAGGGGCGATCGTGATTGTGATCTCCGACGGCTGGGAAAGTGGGGACGTTGAGAAATTAGCAGAGGAGATGCGCCGCATCTCCTTATTGTCCCACAAAGTCATATGGGTCAACCCGAGAGCCGCAGCGGAAGGTTTCCAACCTCTAACTCGAGGCATGCAAGCCGTACTTCCTTACTGTAACTTCATTTTTAGTGGACACAGTATCGCTTCCTTGTCAGAACTGTGCACCTTCTTGAGCACTATCCCCTAACTGCAAGGCAACTAACTGTGAGAGATTACCTCAGTTTCGACAGAGCCACGTTTAGCTGCAGCACATTAACGTAAGACTCGCCGAGAAATCCAAACTGCCTACCAACTGTATATTTCTTGACGAGGTTCCGAAGCACAGACACCGGCACTCCCCTTGCCTTGGATATCATGGGAATTTGCACAGTTGCAGATTGTACCGAGATGTCGGGATCAACACCACTGCCAGAGTTTGTCACCAATTCCTCTGTTGGATTAACCCCTAGACTATGCCACATCGCGATAGCCTTCTTGGTCTGTTGCGCCAATTCCTTGGAAGTCGGACCCAAGTTAGATCCACCTGTAGCTAGCGGAGTATACGGATCTAACCTTCCGTGGAAGAACTTGGTTCCTCCCCACTGCTGACCTATCTCAGTTGAACCGTACGCGGTCAATGACCCGTTGGCCTGATGTGGAAACGCCAGCTGAGCTACGGCAGTTTCTAACAGAGGATACCCAACTCCCAACATCAAAAAGAACACCACCGATGCAAGTATCGACCTAACGAACTGCTTGGCCATCAAAACACCCCCAGAGTTGTAATGATCATGTCGATTACTTTGATTCCAATAAAGGGCAAGATGAGGCCACCTACACCATAGATAAGCACGTTTCTTCGAAGAAGTGCGGACGCGGTGGCCGGTCGAAACTTCACGCCTCTCAAAGCTAACGGGATAAGAGCTATTATTATTAGCGCGTTGAATATAACGGCGGAAAGCACTGCACTCGTGGGACTGTGAAGTCTCATAATATTGAGCGTCTCTAAACCCCGATATCGACTTACGAACAACGCAGGAATGATCGCAAAGTACTTAGCAACATCGTTGGCTATTGAAAAGGTAGTCAGTGCTCCTCTAGTAATTAGAAGTTGTTTCCCAATTTCCACTATATCGATCAACTTGGTGGGACTTGAGTCAAGATCTACCATATTGCCAGCCTCTTTAGCTGCCGTCGTGCCACTGTTCATCGCAACTCCGACATCTGCTTGAGCTAATGCTGGTGCATCGTTGGTTCCATCGCCGGTCATGGCCACCAACTTTCCACCCTCTTGTTCTTTTAGGATTAGGGCCATCTTTGCCTCAGGAGTAGCTTCGGCCATATAGTCATCAACTCCCGCCTCAGAAGCTATGGCCGCCGCCGTGAGCGGATTGTCTCCCGTTATCATTACAGTTCTTATTCCGAGGGCTCGAAGTTGTTCAAACTTCTCACGGATTCCTTGTTTAATAGTGTCTTTCAGCTCAACTACTCCGAGTAGGCGATCTCCATCAGACACAGCCAAAGGAGTTCGCCCTTCTCTAGCCAGGCGATCACTTATCTCATCTAGTTCCTTGGAAACCGATCCACCAAGAGAAAGAACCCAGTTCTTCACGGCATCGGTAGCTCCTTTTCTCACTACGCGACCGTCTAGATCGATTCCAGACATACGAGTTTGAGCACTGAAGGGGACAAAGCTGTAAGATGACCCCAAGTCACGTTCCCGAATGTTGAATCGCTCCTTGGCTAGCACAACGATAGAGCGACCCTCTGGCGTCTCATCAGCAAGCGATGCGAGCTGAGCTGCCTCTGCCAGTTCTCTCTCGTCTACTTCGCCAAGGGGATAAAAGGCCGATGCCATTCGATTTCCTAAAGTTATTGTTCCGGTTTTGTCCAATAACAACGTCTGGACGTCTCCCGCAGCCTCAACTGCGCGACCCGACATTGCAAGGACATTTCGCTGCACTAAGCGGTCCATCCCTGCAATACCTATTGCGGAAAGAAGAGCACCAATTGTGGTGGGGATCAAACAAACTAAGAGAGAGACCAATATAACAATGGAGACTTGACTATGAGAAAACGATGCAAATGGATCTATCGCTACCACTACTGGAATAAAGATCACAGTTAGCGCCGAAAGCAAAATAGTAAGCGCAATCTCATTGGGAGTCTTCTGGCGGTTCGCTCCTTCTACCAGATTGATCATTCTGTCCAAAAATGTCTTGCCTTGTTCAGCTGTAATTTTGATCACAATTCGATCCGAGAGCACCTTCGTTCCCCCAGTCACTGCAGATCGATCCCCACCAGACTCTCTAATCACCGGCGCCGACTCGCCAGTGATGGCCGATTCGTCGACAGACGCAACACCTTCAATAATCTCTCCGTCAGACGGCACGATGTCGCCTGCTTCGCAGACAACAAGATCTCCTTTTTGGAGAGTGGCTGAGGGCACTAAAGACTCGGATCCATCTTCGTTCAACCTTCTCGCATTGGCATCCGTCCTCATCTTTCTCAAAGTGTCCGCCTGCGCCTTTCCACGACCTTCAGCTACCGCTTCAGCAAAGTTAGCGAACAGCACCGTAAGAGCCAACCAGGCCGTAATGCTCCACGTAAACAGGCTTCCATTTACCACAGCTTCATATAAAGAGACAAAGGTTCCCACGAGCACAACGAACATTACCGGGTTCTTAACTTGTTGCTTGGGATTCAACTTTACGAATGAGTCCTTGAGAGCTGGGAGCAAAACCTCTTTGTCAAAGAGTCCTCGTGTCTTGGGTATACCATGGATCGACTCTTCTTCGCTTTTGACTTCCGATGCGAGAGCCATCTAGAACAACCTCCCTTTAGAAAACTCTTCCGCAAGTGGCCCTAACGCCAAAGCAGGGAAAAACGTGAGTGCGCCGACAACCAATATGACGCCAATCAGTAAAGCTCCAAACAAAGCACTGTCGGTTCTGAAAGTGCCGGAGGTAGCAGGCACTACCCCTTTTGATGCCAAAGCGCCCGCTAGAGCTAGCGACGGTAAGATCACTCCGAAGCGTCCAAACCACATAGCAATGGCTCCCGCAACGTTGTAGAACGTATTGTTAGACGAGAGTCCGGCAAAAGCAGAACCATTATTGTTTCCTTGAGATGTGAAAGCATAGAGAATTTCGGAAAACCCGTGCGGTCCTTTATTCAGAATCGCGCCCGTAGCGGAAGGTACAAGCATTGCAATGCCAGTTATCGTCAAGACAGTTATGGGCATAATGAGCACGCCTAGGCTGGCTAACTTCATCTCCTTTGCCTGAATCTTTTTCCCCAGATACTCCGGAGTTCTTCCAACCATTAGTCCAGCTATAAAAACGGTTACTATCGCAAACAATAAGATCGTATATAAGCCTGACCCTACACCGCCTGGAGTGACCTCACCCAGCATCATGCCAGACAAGGCCATCATGCCGCCAAGAGGTGTGTAAGAGTCCATAGATGAGTTCACAGAACCGGTCGAGGTTTGAGTGGAGGCTATGTTGTAGAGCACCGAGCTAGAGATGCCAAAACGTGACTCCTTTCCTACCATATTGCCAGCGCCTTGGGAATGGAAGCCTGCAGCATCAAGTGCTGGACTAACTCCGTGTTCGGCCACTATGGTCACTCCGGTCCAAACTAGAAAGAAAAAAACCATCACTCCAAGTAAAGCGATGCCCTGTCGAACGCTTCCAACCATCCTCCCAAAGGTATAAGTCAAAGACAATGGGATACTAAGGAGTAGATAGATGGATAAAACATTGGTGAGCGGCGTTGGATTCTCAAAAGGAATAGCACCGTTCGCATTGAAGAAACCGCCTCCGTTTGTACCAAACTGCTTGATCGCTTCCATTGATGCAACCGGACCTCGAGGAATCGTTTGGGTAACGCCATTGAGCGCATTATGAATGGTCACAGGTCCACCTAGAGTTTGCACTGCACCTTGGCCGACAAAGATAACTGCTGCGACAGCAGAGACTGGAAGAAGAATGTAAAGTATCCCACGAATCAGATCTGCCCAAAAGTTCCCAATCGTGCTAGAGCCGCTACCTGAGAATCCGCGTATTAGAGCTATAGCTACTGCTACTCCCACTGAGGCACTCACAAACTGTTGAACAGCTAGAGCGCCCATCTGAGAGAAGTATGACATGGTTTGTTCGCCCGCGTAGTTCTGCCAGTTCGTATTCGTTACAAAAGAAACTGCTGTATTAAACGCCAGTGCTGGCGTGACGGCTTTCATGTGAGATGGGTTTAAGGGCAAGAGGTTCTGTACCCTCAGAATAAAATAGGTAAAGAGCAGGGATACTAGAGAGAACGCTATCAGAGAGACGCTGTAGCGTTTCCAACTCTGCTCCTTGTTTGGATCAACTCCCAAGAGTTTATAGATAGGTCGTTCCACAAAACCAAGCCATTTAGTCTTGCCCTCGTAGACGTCAGCCATATACGCACCTAGAAAACGCCATGTCATAGCCAGCGCTAAAAGCAATAGCGCAATCTCTAACAATGTGAGCACTAAAACCACTCCGGTTTAAACAAAGACACCCATAGGTAGACGAAGATGACTACTGAGATAACAAAAAGAACAATGTTTGACATGTCTACGCTCTATCCAACGCTTCTACAACAATCAGCATCAGCAAGAAAGCTGCTACTGAAACAACAACAACAAAGAGATCTGCCATACCAGTAACGTTAGGTTTGACCTCGTTAATTAGGCGTAAATAAGGTCGAGGTTCAAGTCAATAATTCATTAATCCACGCATCTGAGATTCGAGCTTCCAACACGTCAACTCTGGCGCAAGACTATAAGCTACAGATGTGTTCGATCAACAACAGCCAGGTAGTGGACCTCTTGCAGGTTTGATGGTTGCCGATTTTACCCGGGTATTAGCAGGTCCTTACGCGACCATGATGCTTGGCGACCTCGGGGCAACTGTTATTAAGGTAGAGTCTCCTCTCGGAGATGACACCAGAACTTGGAAGCCCCCCAGCCTCAAGGATCAGTCGACCTATTTTCTCTCGATCAATCGAAACAAACGCTCCGTACTCCTAGATCTGAAAAACTCCGACGACTGTCTGCGAGCCCAGCGGCTTGCAAAAATTGCTGACGTGTTTGTCGAAAACTTCATGCCAGGCACCCTCGATCGCTACGGACTCGACTACGAACAAGTTGCAAGAGACAATCCATCTATCGTCTACGGTTCCGTAACTGGATTCGGCAGCGGAAAGGGTCAGGAACTTCCGGGATACGATCTTGTGGTACAGGCAGTATCAGGACTCATGAGCATAACTGGTCCAAAAGATGGCCCTCCTTACAAAAGCGGTGTTGCTATTGTCGACGTCGTAACCAGTCTACATCTTACCGTTGCAGTACTGGCAGCGTTAGATTACAGAGATCGAACAGGCAGCGGACAGCATGTGTCGGTGAACCTACTGGGGTCCGCACTCTCCGCCATGGTGAACCAAAGTACATCCTTCTTAGCAACAGGAGTCTCACCATCTCGGATGGGAAACGCACATCCAAGTCTCTTTCCTTACGAACCCCTGAAGACAAAAAATGGCTACTTAGTAGTAGCCATTGGAAACGATGCACAATTTAAGCGACTTTGCGAAACCCTTAACGCTCCTCATCTCGCTGAGGACTCACGATTTCGTACCAATGAAAAACGAGTGCAAAACAGAGTCCTCCTAAAACCCCTAATTGAACAGCTGCTAGCTGGAGATTCAGCCGCGAACTGGTCCAAGATCTTGACAAGGAGCAAGATTCCGTGCGGTCCCATAAACTCCATTGCAGAAGGAGTGTCGTTGGCGCAGGACCTTGGATTGGATCCTATAGTACGATTAACTGACGCTGACGGAACGGTAGTTCCCTCAATCTCTAGTCCCCTTTCATTCTCCAAAACGCCGCCCACTTACCGACATGCACCACCGCGACAAGACGCCGACGGTGACGAGATAAGGGACTGGTTGGACTCACTTGGTAAAGACTAACAACACCATCTAAGAGAACTAGTGACAGGACTTGAACTACATGCTCGCCATATTGGCAAACAGTGTGTAGTTGTTCAAAAACGCTAGATAGACCGTGCCAGTAGGGCCGCTTCTATGCTTAGCCACAATGATCTCCGCGGTACCTTTTTCTGGTGTCTCCGGCGCGTAAATCTCATCCCTATATATAAACATCACAACATCCGCGTCTTGTTCCAATGAGTTGTGTATAGCAAATCCATTGGCAAAAAAACTATTTGTCATCGGAACTGAGATGTCAAACACAGGTTCATATCCAAAATAAGCAATCTCAAGGATCTCGTCCAACACCATCACGTCTTTATCGTCTCTCAGAAGAACCAAGTCTCTGGAGTCCTCGTCAACGTAACAGTTTCGTGAAACAAGGTCGTGGTTTCTTAAGTTAGCACCAAATTTTGAAGCACGTGAACTAGTGAACACCTTCTCACCCACTTCAAGTTCGTCCAATCGGCGCCACCCAAGTTCACTAAAGAATCGATGATTGCCTGTCGTTCTGATAGCAAGGCCCGCTTTGGTGGTCAAAGTAAAGGTCTGTTTAATTCCAGTCATGAAGATTGATGAACTAACGGAGTTCCTAAGTGTCTTGGAATCTTCATCGAAACTGCAAAGCTCTACGTCTTGCCTAGCTTGTAGCCAGAGCGATCCAACAGAAACAAATGATCCATCGCTTAAAGCCACAAGTGACTCCCCCGCAATACAACCAGACTCTCGCAAGTCTGCCAACTGGGGTCTCTTATCTGCCCGAGCCTCAAGGTTCCTCGACAACTGAGACAGTGCCACCACTGGAACATTCAACTCTCTAGCCAGGATCTTCAATCCTCTCGAAATCTCAGATACTTCTACCTGTCTCGATTCAACATTTCTTCTTCCTGACATCAGCTGAAGATAGTCAACGATCACCAGGCCGAGACCCTCGCGAGCCTTAAGTCGACGCGCCCTAGCCCTTATATCCATAACCGTCAGATTCGGATCGTCGTCTATATAAATTTTGGCTTCGGCTAACCGACTGATCGCAGCGTGGATCTTTTCCCAGTCTCTATCTAAGAGCCGTCCGCTTCTTAGTCGCGTTGAATCCACCCTGGCCTCCGCAGCGACCAAACGCTGTGTCAGTTCGAGGTGACTCATCTCCAGAGAAAATAGCAATACGGGGAGGCTGGTCTTCTTAGCCACATTCACACCCAACCCCAAAGCGAAAGATGTCTTACCCATACCGGGACGAGCACCCACAATCAGAAGATTAGAGGGGTGCAAACCTGAAAGAATCTCATCTAGATCTATAAATCCCGTCGGAATACCAGTGACGCCTTCTTCACGTCCATATAACGCTTCGAGATCGTCAAGGGTTTGCATCAACACCTCACGAATCGGGAGCATTGTCTCTGCAGACCGGTGTTCCGCAACTTCGAAAATTTTTGCCTCGGCCAAATCGACCGCCGCAGCTACGTCTTCAGGCAAAGCGTACGCGAGTTCAGCTATGTCCGTCGCAGCCTTAATGAGCTTCCGCAACAGCGAATACTCTTCTACGAGTTGAGCATAGTGAGATGCAGCACCTATAGCAGGAGTACTAGCTTGCAGAGCAACTAGGGTTTCAATTCCGCCGACCAATTCCAGTTGTCCATATCGACGGAGTTCTTCAGCTACAGTCACCACGTCATTGGGACCGCCGTCAGCATGAAGCGTTGCCAACGCCCGAAAAATATGTCCATGGGAAGGCTTGAAAAAGTCTCCTTCGCGCACTAACTCTACGGCTTCAGCAACGGCCTCACGAGACAACATCATTGCACCCAATAAAGACTCTTCTGCCTCTATTGAGTGAGGAGCTACCCTACCTAATATTCCTTCGAGGCGACTGGGGTCTACATCTCTACCGTTGAGGTCCTTCGCCAAAGGATTTTTTCTCCCTCCGCATACTCCGCAAGCACCTAAATGGAGAGCTTACTCCGCCGCAACCTCTACGCTTAGGCGTATCTCAACCTCGGAGTGCAGCTTCAATGGAACTTGGTAAGAACCAGTTACCTTTATAGGTTCGTCTAGGTGCACTACCTTGCGTTCCAGATCAATTGCATACTGATCTTTCAAGCCATGAAGGATCTCGTTAACGCCGATCGAACCAAAAAGTTTATCGTCTTTTGAAGTCCGTGCCGAGATCTTAACTGAGATACCTACCAATCGAGCCGCTAGTGTTTCCGCGACAGACTTGGCCTTTTGATCTTTCAGATCACGGGCGTTTCGCATGGCGTTAGCCTGGTCTACGATACCCTTGGTAGCAACGATCGCCTTTCCTTTAGGCACCAAGAAGTTCCGAGCATACCCATCCGCGACCGTTACAATGTCTCCGCGCTTCCCAAGGCCCGCGATATCACTTCTAAGTACTACCTTCACTCGCCTTCCATCTCCTCGTCACTCTCGTCGTCTTCCACAAAGACATCTTCATAGCTGGGTTCTTCGAATGGAGTTTCTTCAGCATCCGCCTTAGCTACTGATCTTGCTCGACTTCGTTCAGCGGGTGTGCGTTCTGTATAAGGAAGAAGCGCGATCTCTCTAGCGGTCTTAATTGCTATAGCTATGTCACTTTGATGTTGCACACAGTTGCCCGTGACACGCCTAGCACGGATCTTTCCACGATCGCTCATATATCGTTTCAAGGTATCGGTATCCTTATAATCGATCCACACTTCATGACGCGCACAAAACGTACACACCTTCTTGCGGATCTTTTTCGTCTGCTCTTTTACCGCGCTACGTCGAGCATTCTTATCTGTATTCTTGCCCATCTCTAAAAAGGATCCTCTTCATAGTTGTATCCGACTGAGGTTGTTTCCTTGTTCTCATGAACACTCTCACGACCTCCCGACTTTCGTTCATTCTTTACCACTGACCCGGTGGCCCATCTCAAAGATAAACCGACCTCGTCCGCGACAATACTTATACGAGAGCGCTTATCTCCCTCTGGTGTCTCCCAAGTTCTCTGTTCTAAACGCCCCGTTACAAGCACTCTTGAGCCTCGTTCTAGAGATTCGCTCACGTTTTCCGCTAACTCCCGCCAGCAGGTAACGTCAAAAAAAGATGTGGCTTCCTCCCATTCTTGGGATTGAGGAGCCTGCCACCGACGATTCACCGCTACTGAAAACGATGCCGACGCGATTCCCTGGTTTGTAAAGCGGAGTTCAGGTTCTCTAACTACGTTACCCACGATAGTTACTGTATTTCCGTTGGACATTTCATACTCTTTCCCCACGATTAGTGGAACTTCTAAGCTCCTAAGCGGACGTTGACGTACCTACCAGGAACTTGGCTGCAACTTTTTCAGGCAGACGAATTATCTTGTGACGAATAACTTCATCAGATATGGAAAGAGTCCGGTCAAGTTCGGCCACAGTATCTGGCACCCCTTGCGCTCGGACGATAGCATAATAACCTTCTCGACGATGGTTAATCTCGTAGCTAAAACGCTTCCTACCCCACCGCTCGATGCCAAGAACTTTACCCTCTTTTGAAGAGACGACCGATTCCACTCTAGATAGGTACTCATCGATCTGTTCATCCTCCAACGAGGAGTCCAATATAACCACTACTTCATATACGCGCAACTAAAACCTCCCATGGACCTCTTCCAAACTTTGGAAGCAGGGCTCTTGCGAGCAGGATCTAAGTACATCTATTGTAGCAAAGCCTTTGCTAGGACCACGCACACAATTTTGCCGCAAAGTTTTGCAAGGTTTGCTTTGGAACTGTTCAATCTCTATCGATAGCTTGCTTTTGTACCAAGTGATTCCACAAGCAGGCCTTGCAAACCTCCACTTGATACATATCGAACTCCTTTAAGCGAACCATATCCTCCAAAGTCACACCTCGAGGTACGACCTGGCCAGATGAAGGAAGCTTGGTTCCAAATGCGAATCCTACATACACTAAGTTTGAGCCACCGCATATCGGACAGGGCTTCAAAGCATCCTCGCCAAAGTGGTCGGCGACTCGAAGCAACTCTTCTGTAGCGTCGCAAATCTCGTCTTTGCTAACCCGTCCCATACGGTAGCTGCGGATAAGGTTTTCACGCAAAAGACGATGATCTACTGTACCCGTACGTCTTGGGGTATTTGTTTCATCACCCTTGCGGTTATAACTCTCCACTTCTAAAAGGCTAGCACAATTTACAACTTCAGCTCTACGAGGCCCTTCAAGGATCCATGAAAGAATCGACTGAAACATGGGTTCACCGATACTCAAGAAATCTCGTCAGCAAAACATATATCAGAATAGACTAACGTATAACATATCTAAACGATATAGTATGTAAGAATAATGAGATCTGGTGGAACGAGCCAATACCTCGAAGCGTCTATTTTGGGCCTCCTTGCGGAGGACCCTCAACACGGCTATGAACTACACAGGAGAATAGTTTCTGCCTTTGGCGCTCTTTTCCATCCTTCTTGGGGGTCGATATATCCAGCACTTTCAAGACTTGAACGTCAAGGTTTTATCGAGACCTTCGAAGAGGGTGGGGTTAGAACCTTTGCAACCTCCACTGGTTCTTTAGGTGGTGAACTAGCAACCTTTCGATCCGCCTTGAGAAAAGAGCAAGTCTCCAAAAGACAGCGCAAATCCTACCGTATAACTGAAAAAGGATCTCAGTTCCTCCATGAACTCGTCTCTGCAATGGACGTTTCAGATGATCGTGCCTTTTGGGTGGCTCTCGCATTTTCGGATCGAGTTAGTGCAAATCGGAAACTCTCTATTGCTAATAGACGTATCTACGTGCTTGAAGAACGATTGAAGGAGATGAAAGAGAGCGAGCTACTAATAAGCGGCTCCAATATGCGCAGTCTTGCGCTACAAGGTCTCTATATGCGTCTCAACGACGAGTTGACCTGGTTAGAACGACTTTGTAAAGAACTTTCAGACTCAGAAGACCTGTTCGATCTATCTCAAGATCCCAGGCAAAAACTTAACGACTTATAACATTATTGATAGAAAGGTATATGTAGATGGCCAAGATAAAAGTAGCTCTCGCTGGAGTAGGCAACTGCTCAAGCTCACTAGTGCAGGGCGTGCAGTATTACAAAGGCGCTGATCCTTCTGAAGAAGTACCAGGCTTGATGCACGTCGTGCTCGGTGGTTACCATGTGAGCGATTTAGAGTTCGTAGCCGCCTTCGACGTAGATGCAGCAAAAGTTGGGGAGGACCTAGGAAAGGCGATCTTCAGCTCCAAGAACAACACCATCAAGTTCTCTAACGTCGAAGAGATTGGTATTGAGGTTAAAAGGGGTCCCACGCTAGATGGACTCGGCAAGTACTACAGACAAGTAGTCGAAGAGTCGCCGCTTGAACCCGTTGACGTAGTAGACGAGCTACGCCAAAGTGGAGCTGAGGTGCTGGTTTCATACCTTCCAGTCGGCTCTGAACAAGCACAAAAATTCTATGCCGAGGCTGCTCTTGAAGCAGGTGTCGCTTTCGTAAACGCAATCCCTGTGTTCATTGCGTCCGATCCCCAATGGGCTCAACGCTTCACAGACAAGAACGTCCCTATAATCGGAGATGATATTAAATCTCAAGTGGGTGCCACCATAGTGCATAGAATGTTGGCACGCCTGTTCGAAGACAGAGGCCTCGTATTGGATCGCACCTATCAGCTAAATGTGGGTGGAAACATGGACTTTATGAATATGTTGGAACGGGAACGACTTGAGTCTAAGAAGATCTCCAAGACTCAAAGTGTCACAAGTCAAATCGACCACGGCATCGAGTCAAACAACGTACATATTGGGCCTTCTGATCATGTAGCTTGGCTAGAAGATCGCAAGTGGGCCTATATCCGACTGGAAGGTCGTAACTTTGGTGACGTACCCCTAAACATCGAACTCAAGTTAGAGGTTTGGGATTCACCCAATTCAGCCGGTGTAATAATTGATGCCGTACGATGTGCGAAAGTCGCACTTGATCGAGGCATTGGTGGTCCCCTGCTTGGACCATCTGCCTACTTCATGAAGTCTCCCCCTGTGCAGTATCGCGACAACATCGCCAAAGAGATGGTTGAGGAGTTCCAAAGCGAAGTCATCAACTGAGCTTTCATCTCCACTCAAGCTTAACAAGATGAGCCTCATAGTATCTACCTATGAGGCTCATCTCCAGGATTTCAGCTTCTAGAAATCAGGCATTTGCCACATTCAATTAAATTACTGACGTGATAGGTCTAGTTCGCCACCATTTGAGAAGCCTCTTGGTCACTTCGTCTTTGCCAATGATACCCTCATCAAGACGAATCTCTAAAAGAAACTCCATCGCTTCACCGACCTCTTTGGATGGTCCGACTCCCAAGATCTCCATAACCTCATTCCCGTCCAGTTCAGGTCGAATCGATGCAAGCTCCTCTTGCTGGGAAAGTATCTCAATACGTTCTTTAAGCTCTTCCATCTTCTGATGAAAAAATCTAACTTTATTTTGATCGCGTGTTGTAACATCTGCAAGGGTTAGCTCATTCAGCTGTTGCAGTAGTGGTCCAGCATCTCTAACATATCGTCTCACCGCTTTATCGTTCCAACCAGCCTTATAGGTATGAAATCTAAGATGAAGTTCGACCAGTTTTGAAACCGACTCAATCTCTTGGGTAGAAAAACGCAGAGTTTGCATTCGCTTGCGAGCCATTCGTGCTCCAACTACATCATGAAAGTGGAACGATACCCCATTTGGACCTATCTCACGGGTCTTTGGTTTTCCGATGTCGTGCAGCAACGCTGCCAAACGGAGAATCAGCTCAGGTGAAGTCTTTGAGACCACGGCGATGGTATGAGCAAGGACATCTTTGTGTCGATGGATAGGGTCTTGTTCTAAAGCCAAGGCCGGTATCTCAGGTAAGAAAGTGTCGAAGAGACCCGTATCAACTAAAAACCATAGACCGTCAGACGGATCAGGCAACAACAATAACTTCGAAAGTTCATCCCTTATACGTTCCGGGGATACTACCTCAAGTCTTCCTCTGAACTCCAAAGCGGCATCAACAATATCCTTACTAGGATCCAAACTAAAACGCGATATGAACCGTGCAGCTCTAAGCATACGTAGAGGATCATCGACAAAGCTGTCTTCCGCACTTCCTGGAGTTTTAAGCTTTCGATTGATGAGGTCTTCCACTCCGCCAAAAGGATCGACGAGTTTCGACGATGTTCCCGTCAGTTCCATTGCCATTGCGTTTATAGTAAAGTCTCGTCTAGAGAGATCTTCTTCAATAGAGTTGGAAAACTTTACGAGGGGTTTCCTTGAAGATGGGTCGTACGATTCAGCCCTGTGAGTCGTAATTTCAAACTTCCGTCCGGATATCTCAATCGCTATCGTTCCAAAGCGCTTGCCGACTAGCCAAATTGAGTCGCAGATCGGCCTTACGATGCCCTCGATCTCATCGGGTGTCGCGTCCGTAGTCAAGTCAATATCAACTGACGTCTCCTCAACTACGCCAAGAAGTAGATCTCTTACGATACCTCCAACGAAATAAAGTCGCTTTCCAGCTCTTTCGAACGCGTCTTTTATGGGGTTTACTTCTTCTTGCAGGTTCTCGATCACTTTAACAGTACTCATGGCCACTCGTCTACTCTTAGTAGGAAGTAGTTACAAGATAATCGCTCAAAGATGAAGGCACGGTAGTACGAACTCCTCCAATCCGCTTGACCATGACATATATAGCCTTACTCGACAACATATCGGAACGTTGCCAACATTCTTTAGCAAATTTGCTCAGCAAAATGGATCCCGGTCACCCAGTGCTCGCTTCCTCGACTCGCTCAACGCTTCAAGTGTTTCATGAGAAACCTTGCCTCTTACAGACTCTTCCTTGGGAAGAATTTTCTCTCCAGCGAGAGCCCCAACCGCCGCGGTCGTCGAGTCTCTTAATGCTCCAAGATCGTATCCACCTTCCAAAAAAGCCAACACTCTACCTTTGGGTACAAACTGCATAGCCCAATTGGTTATGTGGTAAAAATCTTGTGCTCTTAGACCCAGGTTAGTTAACGGATCTTTATAGTGGCCATCGAACCCCGCCGATATTACTACCCAATCCGGTGCAAAGATCTCAACGGCATTTTGTGCAATGACCTCTAACGCCGCTCGTATGGTTTCACCTGAGGTTCCTTCTGGCATAGGGAGGTTTATGGTAAAACCTACTCCTGGCCCAGTTCCCACTTCTTGCACTCTACCCGTGCCCGGATATAGTGGGTGCTGATGAGTAGAGATATAAAGTACCTTGTCACTGCCGTAAAAAATGTCCTGAGTACCATTGCCGTGGTGGGCATCGTAGTCGAGAACAAGCACCTTCTTGCCCTTTTCAACAAGGCTGCCTACGGCCACGGCGACATTATTGATTATACAAAATCCCATCGCGTTTGTCGATGTCGCGTGATGGCCCGGGGGACGCACTACTAAGAATGCTCCGTCGGCATCACCGTGTTCAAGTCTTGATATGGCATCCAAGCCTGCACCGGCGGCAAGCAATGCTGCCCTCCATGATTGGTCTGACACAGAGGTGTCGCCATCTATCGCTCCCCCACCCATCAGGCAAAATCTTTGTAGACCGATGAGATACTTTTGACTGTGTACATATTCAAGGCTCTCTGGATCGGCTTCTGTGGGTGTAAAGAATCGAATTTGATCTTCCAAGCCAGTTCGTTTCACGCCGTCCAGCACGGCTTCAATACGCGATGGAGACTCTGGATGATACGTACCAGAGTCATGCTCCAGATATTGAGTGTGCGAACCAATTAATACAATCACACGTTCGATCCTATTACGAAAGTGCCAAAAAGTTCGCTAGCCTTATTCCCATAGCTACTAACTATCTTCCTAGGCAGAGAAAGACGATTACTTTCAACATTGAAGGCATGGACGTACGGGTTTCACCATGGCCCGGCGAGCTTCAGTCCTGTCTTGTAACGTCTCGATCTGGAGGATTGCTCTCCATGTTGTCTTCTTTCCCTCTAACACAGATTAAAAGGGCCGCGAGCTCATTGGGATATGACAATCTCCTATGGCAGGCCACGGAAGAGCTCACTGAGACGGCGTATCGAGACCTAGGTTTTATCCTGAGAGATCGACTACACGTACTCGTGGCGTGGGACCTAAAGCTTACAAAAAAACAAAACCTAATCAATCGCTTTACAATCCGAAGAGCTCGATCCACCGACATCGATGCTGTCCTCGAGATTGATCACATGTGCTTTGAACCATTTTGGCAGCTCGATCCGCAAGGCATTGAAGAAGCAATGCTTGCGACTCCAAGATCGCGATATCGAGTCATCGTAGACAAAACCAACTACGGAACGATTCTTGGGTATTCGATATTTGGCCAAGGCGCTGGTTCTGGGTATCTTCAGCGAATAGCTGTGAGTCCTTACCATCAACGAAACGGAGCCGCGACTTCTCTAATCACAGATGGATTTACTTGGCTTAGGCGATGGCGTTGTCAAAAAGTTAGCGTAAACACCCAAGTAACCAATGAAAATGCCCTCGCGCTTTACCTTGAGCTTGGATTTAAACTTCAAAGACAAGGGCTTTCACTCTATCAATGTTCATCGTCTTAAAGGTAATCAGAGCAAAGAGAACGATGGGTCAGCGACGAAGACCAACGAGGCTTACTTTTATTCGACAGGTCTTCCAAATAATTGCCATCTTTGTCGCATTTGCAGCCATTGACGTAGCACTTGTAACTTCCCCTGTGTATGCGACCTCGTCACCAACATTGAATATCACCTCTGCACCTCAGAACATAGTCTATGGAGGTTCAACCAGCGCGACCTTCTCCATCTCAAGTACACCTGGTTCGTCGCTTGAGGTCTACGAAACGCTATACCCAAAGATCACCTCAAGGAGCGCCTTATTGAACATGACTACGACGTCAACTCCCAGCGGCTATCCCATATCCATATCATCTCCAACTCGTCTATCATCCCTCCATCGCTTGGGAAGCCATAGCTACAATATCGTTTTTTCTGTAGGCAGTAATCCCTCGGCCACTCTTACTGTTCCAGGATGCGTAAGTACTTGTTCTGGTAACTACCCATTACAAATAAGGCTTGCTAACGCAAATACAGGAACCGTCTATTCCGAAGTAACGGTTCCACTAACCATTATTGCATCAGCGCCGTCAAAGGCCTTAGGAACGTCCTTCTTATTCCGCTATGCAACACCGTCATTCAATCCACACACCTTCCACTCTGTCGTAGCCTTTCTTTCCACTCACTCAAGTCTCCCATTTTCTTTGGCCATTTCACCTTCACTTGTAGTAAACGCCGAATCGTCTTCACTTCCTAGTGTGCATCAAGATCTCGCCCTATTGGATAAATGGGCACAGTTAGCAGGTCACTCGATCGTCACAACAACCTATTCTCCGATCGATCCCACCTGTATCTCCACTTTAAAGGGACCGATCTCTTATCAATCACAGATACAAAACGCCCTTGTGGTACTACAGCAGTACCAACGAAGCGGGGTCGTTAAAGTCTTCGCCACGAACAGCCCTGATGTTTTAGCAACGCTTTCTGCTCCGACAAAACTGGGGTTTCATCGTCTCTTGGTTCCTGACACTTATTTCAGCAATCTCGCCTTCAACATCACGCCAACGGCACCCATCACCCTTGCCTCCTCCTCCACTACTATTTTGGGAGTTGACAGTGTGCTAACCAAAGAGTTCTCGAACGCAAATTCCTCAAATAAAAGAGTCCTGGCTACAGCTGATCTATCACAAATTTATTTTGATGCGCCGAACGATCCTTCACAACGAGCTGTTGTTGTAGGTGTTAATATCTCCAATACTTACTCTGTGTCCAATTTTGGCAGATCTCTAAAGCGAGTATTATCCGATCCTCTCATAGGCCTTGTTAGTCTCAACAGCGCATTCTCCATACCTTCATACAAGTCCATATCTGGAGATCGTCTAAATCTCGCAAGTGCTCCTAGCAAATCATGTAGCCACCTTGCTAAAAATGCACTCAGAAAAGGGAGCAGGGATCTTCAAACCATCAATTCGCTCAATACTAAGATATCGAACAAACTTCAGATCCAAAGGTATCTCTTACAGGCCGAGTCAGCCCATCTAAGCAGAGCAGCTTCGATGCGCCTTATCAACAAGGCGAGTTCATTGGCAAAGAAAGACATTCACTCAATTAGCGTGGTTACAAACAGCGCATTTACGCTTACGTCAAGGAAAAGTTCAATACCCATCACCGTTACATCCAGATTAAAGGTTCCAATCTCCATCAAATTGGAGTTGAGGTCATTAAAACTCCAGTTTCCTGGGGGAAATGTAAAAATTATCACCTTGACTCACCCCATATCAACCGTTTCGTTTCCTGTAGCAGTGAAGACGCCTGGGAGCTTCCCACTGGAAATCGTGGTTAAAGCACCAGATGGATCCACGATCGCAACGTCTACCGTTGGCGTACACTCTGAGGCTTTCTCGATTGTTGGTGTCGTACTCACCCTAGGTTCGTTGGGCGTATTTCTACTGTGGTGGACGAGAAGCATTGTACGTACACGGCGAAATCGAAGGGCGGCGAGATCCACCTAGTGACTTCTTCAGGGGTTATAGGAAGAGTTCAAGAAATGTTCGGAACTTCACAAAATGCTCGAACAAACGCCACGTTCATGGCTGTAGGCACAGCGATATCAAAAGTTACTGGACTTGTTCGTATTGTTGCTTTAGCATACGCCCTTGGGCTGAGGGTAGGAGATGCCTACAATCTCGCGAACAACACACCAAACACTTTGTACGATCTCCTACTTGGTGGAATCATTGCTTCAACCATTGTTCCTGTATTTTCTTCGCGCCTTGCTACCAACTTTAAAGAAAAAGCTTGGCAATCAATCTCCGCCGTAGTGACGATCTCCATCGCCACGTTAGGTCTTCTGACAATCGCATTTGAACTTGTAAGCCCATTCATCATCGACGCTTATTCCTTCGACAGATCCGCAAATGCATCTCAACAAACGGTAATTTTAGCAACACAACTTCTCAGACTCTTTGCTCCGCAGTTGTTCTTCTACGGAGCAGTTGCAATGTTGAACTCAACACTCTATAGTCGAGGACATTTCTCCACACCAGCATTCGCTCCCATCTTTAATAACGCTTTTTCAATTTTGGTACTTGTCGTATTTGCGATGCTATATCCCCACCCCACCGTGGCATCTGTAGTCACTCACCCCATACAGATGTTGATTCTCGGAGTCGGCACCACACTTGGAGTATTCATGCAAACCCTCGTGCTCTTGCCAGCCATACGGCGCTACGCTCCAGATCTGAAAGTCAGTTTCGCCTACAGGGATCCAGCTGTAAAGGAGATAACCAAGCTGTCTGGTTGGACTTTCGGTTATGTAGTAGGTAATCAAGTTGCTCTTTTTGTTGTACTAGCAATAGCGTTCGCACATCAAGGTTACGTAACTGCCTACAACTATGCCTACTTGTTCTTCCAGCTCCCCTACTCTATCGTATCGCTCTCTATTATGAGTGCCATACAACCTCAACTCGCCGCTTTATGGGCCAAATCAGAACGAATCGAGTTTGCCAAGAAACTTTCATCTTCTTTGAGAGCAGCGGTAACCGTCACAATACCTGTTTCTGTAATCTATCTAAGCGCTAGTCAGTTAATCATCTATGTAACATTGGCTCATGGGGCAATGAGTCGAGCAGGAGCTCAGCTCACGGCAAGGTCATTGGTGGGGTTTGCACTAGGGCTTCCAGGTTTTGCCGCATTTTTGTCGATAAATCAAGCGTTACAGTCGATGAAGCGGAATCGAACTGTCTTCTTTTTATATTTCATAGAAAATGTCATCAACATTATCTTGGCATTTTCCCTTACCAACACTTTTGGTATTTTCGGACTTTCGTTATCATTTTCTCTAGCTTACGATATTGCGGCAGTCTGCGGTATAGTTATAACTTCCGCTATGGGTCTGCGACTCGGATATCGTTCAATCCTGCACTCTTGGATCAACTCGTTGATTGCCTCTATCGTCTGCGGAATAGTCACATATCCTCTGGCTCGGTATGCTGCTCAACGAAGCGGCATTATGCTCTACGTACTAGCTGTATTGGTCGGAGCCGCTTCGGCACTTGTGTTTGTAACGGTCACGCTCTTGGCTAACAAAATTGCGTCGAAAAGGGGGCAGGAATAAAGTGAGTACAGTTGGAGTTGTTACCGACTCGGCAGGGGACCTTTCACTGGAACAGCTAGTAAAAAAGGGCATTCGCATAGTACCTCTAAAAGTACGCATAGATGAAAAGGAGTACATCGACGCAGTAGAGCTGAGTGCTGCAACTTTTTGGGAACTTATTCAAAATAGTCATGAATTACCCCAAACATCCGCTCCGTCAATAGGTGAGTTCGAACGCACTTTTCGCGAACTAGCTACAGAAGGCAAAACCGATATTATCTGCATTACGCTCTCCTCGGATCTTTCAGCCACTTATCAAAGCGCCGTCGGAGCCGCCAAAATCGTTGCGCCAGATATTAACGTAAGAGTAATTGACTCTCGGCATGTCTCACTAGCGGAAGGATATCTCACCCTGAAAGCTACCGAGATGGCAGACGCAGGTAAGACACTTGACGAGATTGAGGCAGAAATTAGAAGATTGATGCCTAAGATCTTGGTCTATGGCACTCTTGATACCTTAGAGAACTTGAAAAAGGGCGGCCGTATAGGTGCAGCGCAAGCACTCTTGGGCTCGCTACTTTCATTCAAGCCCGTCATTGAGGTTAGAGATGGAAAGGTTCTTCCAGAGTCACGGCAGAGAACTCGATCAAGGGCATTAGAGTACCTCCTAGACAAGGTATCGCAAAATGGACCCTATGCTTGGGTTGGGGTTATGCAAGCATTAGCTCCAGAAACAGAAGAGTTTGTGAAACAAGTTGCAATACGTTCAGGTCTAGATGATGTTTATCTCACGACCATAGGACCTACAATTGGCACGCACTCAGGCATCCGTACCGTAGGATTGATTTTAGTCAAAGCCCAATAGTAAGCCAAGGAGACGATCGATGGACAATGATGCGACAACTAATCCGCACAGCGATCAAGACTGGGCAGCTAAAGCAGCAGACTTGGTTGAACAGCTTGCCACGACTATACGTCGTAAGGGCATAGAACCACTCTTTCGGTTTGGGCGGTTACTTAGTTATGGATTAATTGCCGCTCTGGCAGGAATTGTCGTACTTCTCGTCACCTTAACCATTGTTGTTAGGGTCCTGACTGACTACGCTTTTGGACACCATGTGTGGATAACCTACTTAGTTCTGGGCGGAATAACTCTACTACTTGGAATGTTCTTGATGAATAAGATGAAATCTCACGACCTTTAGGTTATCGACTCTCTGGAGCTACCTTGGAACACAAAAAAGTTATAGTAGTAGGATCAGGCCCGGCGGGACTAACAGCCGCCATCTACACATCGAGGGCTGACCTGGATCCTTTAGTAATTGAAGGAGAGCCTTCTTCCACCTCTGATCAACCAGGTGGACAACTTATGCTAACAACTGAAATCGAGAACTTTCCCGGATTTCCAGAAGGTTTAATGGGTCCAGAGCTGATGACAAATATGCGCTCTCAAGCTAGTAGATTCGGAGCGAGTTTTCAAACCGCAAAAGTTACTAAGGTAGAACTCGATACGAAACCTTTCGCACTTTATACCTCGGACCAGCAAGATCAGAACGATCCTGTTCTTACATGCGATGCTCTAATCATTGCAACTGGTGCACGTTCATTAATGCTCAATCTTAAGAACGAGAATGAACTCATAGGGCATGGAGTGTCGACATGTGCAACATGTGACGGATTTTTCTTTAGAGGGCAAGACATTGCGGTTGTAGGTGGAGGTGACTCAGCTCTTGAAGAAGCTCTTTTTCTAACTAAGTTCGCCAAATCGGTTACGATCATTCATCGACGTGATGCTCTTCGAGCCTCTAAAATAATGCAGGACAGAGCTTTTGCCAATGAAAAAATTACGTTTGCATGGAACAAGGTTGTTACAGAGCTACATAGCGAAAATGCTGTCTTAACTGGTATCACTTTGGAGGACACGGTGACATCTGAAAAGTCACCTCTAGCCATCACGGGCCTGTTCGTTGCAATCGGACACTCGCCGAACACTGAAGTATTTAAAGGTCTGCTCGAGATGGACGACGCAGGCTACATCATCACCCACGCTGGAACTCATACCTCTGTTGATGGCGTGTTCGCCTGCGGAGACGTGCAGGATCATAAGTATCGCCAAGCCATTACTGCCGCCGGATCCGGCTGTATGGCCGCTATCGATGTTGAACATTGGCTAGAAAGCCAGCACTAAATACTACGAAACAAACATAAGCAAACACAGATTGGAGACGAAGTGAACAAACCTGATATCGCGCAGCTAAATGACGCTAATTTCGATGAGTGGATCAAGACCTCTGAAAAGCCAGTTTTAGTTGATTTTTGGGCTGAGTGGTGCGGTCCTTGCAAGATGATAGCACCGATCCTCGAACAGATTGCAGTCGAGGAAGAGGCTAGGGTAGGTATAGCAAAACTTAATGTTGATAACTCGCTAGAGGTGGCAAGACGGTACGAAGTAATGAGCATTCCAACCCTGATACTCTTCAAGAACGGTCAGGTAGCCAAACGAATCGTAGGGGCGATGCCCAAGAGTTCCCTGATGCGCGAACTCAATCCCCACCTATCATAAACAACAGCAACTCAACCTTCACCCAGGACCAAGCTGCTGGCTTCAAAAGCAACCGCTTAGGAGACCATGGGCCCGAAATCGCTGATATTCAACGACGATTGACTAACCTTGGCTACGAAATCACCGACCATTTTGGTTTCTTTGGAGCAAGTACCCAAGATGCTATATCCACATTCCAGATGACTCGTGGATTGCAATCTCATGGGACGTGCGACAAGATCACCTGGATGGCCATTGTCGAAGCTGGTTATCGTCTAGGTGATCGAGTGCTTTATTTAAAGAGACCCATGTTTCGCGGAGACGATGTATCCGAACTACAGTATCGCTTGGGATCCTTAGGCTTCGACCCTGGCAATTTAGACGGAATCTATGGTCCCAAAACGGCACGCGCCCTCACTGAGTTTCAAGCTAACGTGGGACTTCCCGCAGATGGAATCTCAGGACGCTCCACAGTCAATGAACTCAAGAGGGTCTACGGTAGATCCTCCGAACACATAAGAGGTGTACGAGAAAGAACCTCATTACGAACTCGACATCTCACCTTAAATGAATCGACTATCGCTATAGTATCTTCGCAAGAACTGGAAGTATCAGCGGAAATTGTTGCACTTCGATTGAGACAAAATGGTGCCCGTTCACTAAATGCGGTTTCGAATGAACAAAGTGAGCTTGCCCACTTTGCAAATGAAATCAAAGCAGATGCTTGTATTCACCTTGATTTCTCAACCTCCGGAGTACAGCTCGCCTACTACTCCGGCTTCTCTTACACATCACCTGGTGGACAGTACCTTGCTGAGCTTATGGCCGACGCCTTTACCAACACTGTTCCCCAATTTGCACTAACCCTCAAAGGAATGACTCTTCCCATCCTTAGAGAAACTCAAATGCCAACGGTTTCATTGCAGGTACATTCGCCAGCAACCTGGGTAGCACAGTCACCAGTTATAGCAGAGATCGTGGTGCGTGCAATTACACAACTCTTTCAAAATCCCACATTTTAGCCACTTACGTCCGTAGACATAATGCATATGCTTGGTGTATTGCAAACTCCCACAACCTAAAGCCGCTATCGATATCTACAACAAGTACCCATGACAGCTCTTCAACTAACGCCTGAGCAATGCTTCCTTTCCCCTGGGACTATCTAAATAACCTTTAGACACTCTCCAAGTTATCCACATCTTTATCAACAGTTGTGAACAAACCAAAGAATTACAGTTACATCAACTCTAAAGCAGAACTTGAAGGTATCTTCCAATTTATCGCTGCAGCATAATTCTGAAAATTCGTTCCAGATCCTCAATACTTCCAAACGAAATTTGAATCTTGCCTCCTTGAATCCCAGCGGTACTGGTATGCCCTACCGACACCACCACTTCAGTATCCAAATGCTCCTGCAATAAGTTTTCTAGTTCCAGTACCCCGGGAGACTTTACTCGCACCTCTTGAGGTTTCAGTTTTGCATTAGATTTTGCTCTCACATTCACCGAGTCGTCGCTTCCCTCCCTAAAGAGACGAACACGTTCTTCGATTTGTCGAACCGACATCTCCGCACGAATTACCTCTTCGGCAAGTTCTTCCTGTAGCTTTCTATCTGGAACGCCCAATATTGCTCTTGCATGTCCTGCCGATAGCTCTCCCGCACCGACAAGTCTCTGTATTGACGTTGGCAGTTGCAACATTCGCAAGGTATTTGTTATAGCAACACGACTCTTTCCCACTCGCCTAGCAACTTCATCATGAGTGAGTCCAAAGTCATCAATAAGCTGTTTATATGCACCGGCTTCTTCTAATGGATTCAAATCCGATCGGTGAAGATTCTCTACAATGGCCCTCTCTAATGATTCCTGATCATTGGCCTCTTGCACAACCGCTGGAATTCGATCTAAACCAGCCCTCTTAGCCGCTCTTAGACGACGTTCACCTGCGATAAGTTCATATATGCCTTCTTCTTTCCGACGCACTAAAATGGGTTGAAGCACTCCAATAGTCGCAATCGATTCTGCCAATGAAGCTATAGCTTCTTCTTCAAATACTCTTCGAGGTTGATATCTATTGGCTTCGATCGAAGAAATCATCAAGTTCTGTAGAGAGGAAGGGGGATCACCACTGTCATCCACTGGAATTAACGAACTAAGTCCTCTCCCTAGTCCTGAAACTCTAGACATGGCTGTCAACCTCCTCAGCTAATGACCGGTATGATATAGCACCACGAGAACTTGGATCGAAAACGGTAATGGGTTGGCCGAAAGAGGGAGCCTCTGATATCCTCACACTCCGCGGGATTATGGTCTTGCATACAATATCTCCACAGAATCCCCTTACATCTTCAACTACCTGTTCAGAGAGCTTTGTTCGAGCATCATACATAGTCATGACCACATAATCAATACTTAGATCTGTGTTCAAACTAGCTTGAACCAACTTAACGTTTCTAAACAGTTGAGAAAGTCCTTCCAATGCGTAGTATTCACATTGAATAGGAACCATTACAGATTTCGCTGCAGAAAGCGCGTTAATAGTCAGTAGTCCCAGTGATGGGGGACAGTCGATAAAAATATAGTCATATTCCCCAAAAGAGCCTTCCAAACTCCGCTTGAGTTTCGTTTCTCTGCTAAACGAGGAAACCAATTCGATTTCAGCACCCGCCAAGTCAATTGTCGCAGGGATCACGAATAGATTCTTTACTGCGGTAGCCTCGGTAACGTCCTCAACTCCCACATCCTTCATAAGTACATCGTATATAGAAAGTTCAACAGCACGCGGATTTATACCAAGACCAGTAGACGCATTGCCTTGGGGATCAAGATCGATCACCAATACTCTCTGACCCATCTCCGCTAGTGCTGCGGAAAGATTAACGGTGGTTGTAGTCTTGCCAACACCACCTTTTTGATTCGCTACTGCCACCACTTTTGTATCTTTAAAGTCCACGTCCTCTTCCCCAATACTCCGCTACCACCACATACTACCGGCTATATAGTCCAAGCGCTATTACAAAAAGAGATATGGGTACATCTCGTTTCACGTGAAACCCGAACAGTATGAGGTTTCCATCACCACTCCACAAACTTCACCAATAGACAGCTCAAGCTTTCTTCTAGAATGCAACCTGAAACGGCAAAACAAGAGCAGCTAATCAAACATTGCCTTCGCAAATACACTATTAAATCAGAGAACATTGACTTTCACACCAAAAGAGGGTTAGAACGTTCCCAGATACTTTCGTTGGCCCAAGCATCCTGGATATCTGAGCACCACAACTTGTCGGTGGTTGGTCCCACCGGATCCGGTAAAACTTATATAGCCTGTGCACTGGCAC
>JAJYGA010000079.1 GCA_021785255.1 Actinomycetes bacterium | reverse complement strand
TCACATCTTTGTGTGTTCGTCTATATGGTCGTCCTTCGGCTGCCAATAAAGCTCAACGTGCAATTGAAGCTGTGTGCTCATGATCGCGGTAATGCGTACAAAAGCGCAAGCCCAAAAAGTAGCTGATCTAACCGGAGGAAAGGTTCTTTCTGACGAAGGTAGACCGACAAGAAAAGTATCACTCACCGGAGATTTCGAGCAATACCGAGATGCGGTAGAGTCAGTGAGTGTACTCTTTCAGCTATGTGATGATACCGGCGAGAGGGTTCCGACTGGATGGACTATTACAGGTGCTTCTTTTGAGGTGGAGTGGCCCAAAGATCCACAGTTAGCTTCTCTTGTTCGGTCTCACTTTGGGGCTAGAAGAGTCGCCTACAACTGGGCGCTGGCCAAGGTCAAGTCAGATATGGATGCCAAAGAGAAGGACGAGAACTACGTCCCCACCCAATGGACGCTAGAGGCGCTACGTAAACGCTGGAACCAGGAGAAGAATGAAGTAGCGCCCTGGTGGAGAAACAACTCCAAAGAGGCGTATGCCTCTGGTATAGCTGACCTAAGCCAGGCGCTATCTAACTGGACGAGTTCCAAACATGGAAGGCGAAAAGGTAGAAGAGTCGGGTTTCCTAAGTTCAAATCAAAGAGAAAAGATCAGAACAGAGTACGTTTTACGACTGGCACTATGCGCTTTGAAGACGATCGTCGAACAATAGTGCTGCCGACCATAGGTGCTCTGCGCTCTAAAGAGAACACGCGCAAAATACAGCGCCACCTAGCCAAAAACAATGCTCGACTACTCAAGGGCACTCTATCGGAGAGATGGGGTAGATTGTTTGTTTCGTGTCAACTCGCAATTAAGACACGTGTAGTCACTCCCACATCTACGACTGTGCCCGATAAAGACCCCAGAGCTGGTGTAGATCTAGGGCTAAGGTCGCTTGCTACTGTCGCAGACAGCAAAGGCAATATAACAACTATTCCTAACCCAGCTCCACTTAGAGCTACCATCTCTGAGCGCTCTAGGGTTGGGCGCACTCTTTCACGACGGATACCTGGATCAAAGGGATACAGACGAGCGAAAGCCAAACTCGTACATCTAGACCGTAAAGCCGTATACGTCCTTCGCGAAAGCATCCACCAATTAACTCGTTACTTAGTGGATAACTATAGCGAAGTCAAGATTGAAGACCTTAATCTCGCTGCCATGAAACGAAGTATGAAAAGACGTGCATTCCGCCGTTCGGTATCTGATGCCGGACTCGGAGCCTTTCGACCAACACTTACCTATAAGGCCGAACGTGTGGGAGTCAAGGTAGTGGTTGTAGATCGCTTCTTCCCGTCATCACAGATCCACCATAACTGCGGAGGTAAATTACAAGGTGCAAAGCTTGCTAAAAGGCTCACCTGTGATACTTGCCACGTCGAGGTAGATCGTGATGACAATGCTTCATCAAATATCCGTGACTGGTCGGATACCAGTCCTGGTCTAGTTGAGGCCACTGCCCTGTTCGTTCCCGGGCCACTTGGTACAGGCGACAGTTCAGATGATGGGTTGACCCATCACCTAAAGAGAGCATGTAAGACCAGTAGCGATACTGGCCGTGCTTGGAGAGGCGAGAACAACCCTCAGGCGAGTGAGAATGAAGCCCAAGGGAAGAACCTTGAAAAAGGTGCATCTGGTGAGCAGACTCACCATTTATCATTCAGATGCAACGGTTATTTCAACAGCTACTAGTTGCCCTTCGATCTAGGATGTTGCCATGTCAAAAAAGATCTCTATTGATGAGGTGCTCCACGTTGCTTCACTCGCGCGTTTAAAGCTGAACCCAAAAGAAGCCGAACTTTTTGCCGAACAGCTTTCGGTAGTAATCTCTCACATGGACGACATAGAAGCTCTTGATCTTGCTTTAGATGACGAAGACCGATACGACTATGTTGACGAGAGTGTTCTTAGGGAAGACGTCGCTAAGGACTCCATGGAGAGGAAAAGCATACTAAAAGGTGCTCCGCTGGTGGAGGATTATATGTTTAAAGTACCTCCGATTTTAGGGGAGGGTAACTGATGGATGGTGGACCTTTAGCCTTGGATGCCTGTTCACTGAGTGAAGCTGTTAGAAATAAAGAGATCTCCGTTACAGAGGTTGCCAATGCGGTTGTGTCGCAGATCGAACAGAAAGAACCTTTAATTGGAGCATTCTTGCATCTGGATCATGAAGCACTGCTGGAAAGAGCAGCCCTTTTGGATCAGAAAATTGCGAAAGGAGAGATCTCTGGAAGACTACTCGGGGTGCCTGTAGCTCTCAAAGACAACATGGTGACTTCCGATATGCCAACCACAGCTGGCTCGAAAATACTTGAAGGTTGGCGCCCTCCTTATGACTCTACTGTGGCAAAGCTGGTTATCTCTGAAAAGGGAATTGTGGTCGGAAAGACGAATCTCGACGAGTTTGCAATGGGATCTTCCACTGAAAATTCAGCCTATAAAGTTACTAGGAATCCCCACGATCTTTCAAGGGTACCTGGTGGATCCTCAGGAGGATCAGCGGCAGCAGTAGCATCGGGGATGAGTACCTTGGCGCTTGGCTCAGACACGGGTGGATCTATCAGGCAACCAGCTTCGCTTTGTGGTGTTGTTGGTGTAAAGCCAACCTATGGTTATGTATCGCGTTACGGGCTCATCGCCTTTGCGTCCTCTTTGGATCAAATAGGCCCCTTTGCTCGAACTGTTAAAGACGCTGCTCTCTTGCTGGAGGTGATAGGTGAGCATGATTCTATGGACTCCACCTCCATCTTGGGCGAACGTCCCAAGCTGCTTGAGAGAGAAGCTCTAGGTGTCCAGTCATTGCGTATCGGAATCGTCTCAGAACTTGTCGATAACTGTTCAGTAGAGGTTAAAGAGCGCGTGCTCGCGGCCGCCAGACTTCTTGAAGAAAGTGGTGCCAAAGTTGACACCGTTAGTGCTAAAGCGGTGACTTTGGGTCTCTCTGCCTACTATGTAATTGCTCCGGCAGAGGCCTCTTCAAATCTGTCTAGATACGACGGTGTACGATTTGGGTTACGTAAAGACGGCTCATCATTAACGGACATGTTCTTGACTACCAGAACACAAGGTTTTGGAGATGAAGTTAAGCGGCGTATCATGTTGGGCACTTATGCCTTGTCGTCGGGCTACTACGACCAGTACTATGGCAAAGCTTTGGCTACGAGGCAACTGATCCAAAGACAGTTTGATGAGATTTACAAGGACTTTGACCTATTACTAGGACCCACCTCTCCCACGACGGCTTTTTTGGTGGGAGAGAAGTTCAACGATCCCATGTCAATGTATATGAATGACGTGTGCACGATTCCCTCAAACCTTGCAGGCCATCCAGCTATCAGTGTCCCATTCGGAGTGGATCAAAGCGGCCTTCCTATCGGAGTTCAGTTGCTTGGACCAGCGATGTCAGAGGCCTTGTTGTTCCAGGGAGCTTTTGAGCTTGAACGCTTGGCTATGCAATATTTGGAGGATGTAGGTGTCTAAGTCGAGGACTGCTAAAGAGCAAGAGATGTCTTGGGTCTATGAAGGGTATGAATTAGTCGTTGGCCTTGAGGTTCACACGGAGCTGAAGACCAGTTCCAAGCTGTTTTGTTCTTGTGCAAATACGTTTGGAAGTACGCCGAATACTAACGTTTGTCCTGTATGCCTAGGACTTCCAGGTACCTTGCCTGTCCTAAATCGAAAGGTTGTGGAGCTGGCTATCAAGATCGGTCTAGCGCTCAACTGCGAGGTACGCAAAAGCACTTTTCATCGGAAGAACTACTTCTATCCGGACCTTCCCAAGGGTTATCAGATATCCCAGTACGATCTGCCTATCAACTCTGAAGGTTACTTGGATCTGCCCTCGGGTCACCGGGTAGGAATTGAGAGGGCTCATATAGAAGAAGACACGGGCAAGATTACTCATATGGGGTCCTCTGGCAGGATGGATAAGAGTTCCTATTCTCTAATTGACTACAACCGAGCAGGTGTTCCTTTGACAGAGATAGTGAGCGCGCCAGATATCTACTCTCCCGATCAAGCTAGAGAGTATGTCTCTGAGTTGCGAGGAGTCCTTGTCGCTCTTGGTGTAAGTGATGGACGTATGGAAGAGGGATCACTTAGGGTGGATGCAAACGTCTCAGTAAGGCCGATCGGCTCGTCGGAGCTTCGTACGCGTTGTGAGATAAAGAACTTGAATTCACTGCGATCTCTGGTCAGAGCGATTGACTACGAGGGTAAGCGACACGTGAAGCTTTACAGGAGAGGTGAGGCACCCATTCAGGAAACCCGACATTGGGATGAAAATAAGCAGCGCACCGACTCTTTGCGTTCAAAAGAAGAGGCTAATGACTATCGTTACTTCCTTGAACCTGACCTAAAGGCCTTGGCCCCTACAGAGTCCCTTGTTCTTCAAATCGCTGGTGAGATAGTTGACACCCCCAGGCAGAAGCGAGCTTTTCTCGTAGAGTCATTGGCAGGAGAAGAGATGGCTGATCAAATTGAGAAAGCCATTGACCATGAGCTATTTCCCTACGTGAGACATGCTATCGAAGCCGGCATCTCCCCTAGATTAGCGGTAGCTAGGACGGCAAACGAACTGGCATCGATCATATCCGATGCTCTTTATCTCACAGAGGATCGTTTTGTCGAAGTCCTAAGGCTTGAGGAGTCCAAAGAGATATCCTCTTCACAGGCCAAGGTGCTGTTGAATGCGCTGTGTCAACAAGACCAGTCAGTTGCAGACACGATCGAGTCCCTGGATCTAAAAAAGGCCGATGATGCACACACGAGGAATATGGTTGAAGCTGTAGTGAGTGATTCTCCTGCAGAGTGGAGTCGATTTGTAGAGGGCCAGGAGCAACTTATGGGGTTCTTTGTGGGGAAAGTCATGAAACTCACCAGCGGTAAGGCGGATGGATCTGTTGTGAAAGACATTCTTTTGCAACTGCGAGCCACAAAA
Source organism: Actinomycetes bacterium (assembly GCA_021785255.1). Classification (GTDB taxonomy): domain Bacteria; phylum Actinomycetota; class Acidimicrobiia; order Acidimicrobiales; family Acidimicrobiaceae; genus Ferrithrix. The sequence goes on along the minus strand of JAJYGA010000079.1, from coordinate 23,405 downwards.
AACTAGGTTACGAATACAAGATTCGTTTCTGTTAACTTTGAAAGGAACTAGAGATGGCTGATGAGGAACAATCAATAAGATCAGTAAAGATTCGCAGCTATGAAGTGACCGACGGTTATAGACGAGCTCCTGCTCGCGCGATGCTTAGAGCTGTAGGCATGGGTGATGACGACTTTTCCAAGGGACAGGTTGGTGTGGCATCGTCGTTTAATGAAGTTACGCCATGCAATATGCCTCTAGGACGACTTGCTGCTGACGTCAAGGTGGGTGTCAAAAGAGCTGGAGGCTACCCGTTGGAGTTCTCCACCATTGCGGTCTCTGATGGAATCTCGATGGGCCATGAAGGGATGCACGCCTCGTTAGTCTCGCGGGAGGTCATTGCCGACTCGGTTGAGGTGATGATGCATGCAGAGCGTATGGACGCTCTTGTGACCTTGGCTGGCTGTGATAAGTCGCTTCCGGGCATGTTGATGGCGTCTGCACGACTTGACCTTCCATCGGTGTTTTTCTACGGAGGCACTATTCTCCCTGGTAGATATGGTGATCAAGTACTTGATATAGTGTCTGTCTTTGAAGCCGTAGGTGCATACTCTGCGGGAACTATAAGCGAAGAAGAGCTTGGCCAAATAGAGAGAAATGCTTGTCCAACAGAAGGCTCCTGTGCGGGCATGTTTACGGCTAACACGATGGCTTCTATCGGCGAAGCTCTTGGTATGTCTGTACCAGGTTCAGCGTCGGCACCAGCGATTGACTCAAGACGTCGAGAGTTTGCGGAACTCTCGGGGGTCTTGGTCATGAATCTCTTGCGACAAGGTATTACGGCTCGCCAAATTATGACAAAACCTGCCTTTGAAAACGCGATAGCGGTGACGATGGCTCTTGGTGGGTCAACTAACGCCGTGTTACACCTAATGGCAATTGCTTACGAAGCTAAGGTTGATCTTACGCTTGAAGACTTTAATCGCATTGCCGCCAAAGTGCCACATATTGCAGATACTAAGCCTCATGGAAAGTTCCATATGGCTGACGTAGATGCTATTGGTGGTATTCCTGTTGTTATGCAAGAACTCTTATCGGCTGGACTACTACATGGTGACTTGATCACGGTAACTGGAAAGACTGTTGCGGAGAACCTTTATGAGTTGGAACCTCCAAAGCCAGATGGTGTCGTAATTCATGCTCTTTCTAACCCGATCCATAGTATTGGCGGAATTGCAGTCTTAAAAGGATCTCTCGCTCCCAAGGGTTCGGTGGTAAAGGTGGCTGGAATCGATCAGGATCATTTTGAGGGAGTGGCCCGCGTATTCGATGGCGAAGAGGCAGCCTTAGATGCGATCTTGGAAGGAAAGATTGAGCCAGGTTCTATTGTGGTGATTAGGTACGAAGGTCCCAAGGGTGGTCCAGGAATGCGAGAGATGCTCGCGGTGACTGGTGCTATGAAAGGTGCTGGGAGAGGGTCAGACTCTGCTTTAGTGACCGACGGAAGATTTTCTGGAGGTACTCACGGATTTTGCATCGGACACGTGGCTCCAGAGGCTGCAGATGGCGGTCCGATAGCGGCGGTCAGAGACGGGGATAAGATCGTTATCGACGTGAATAACCACAGTATCGACCTCTTAATACCAGAAAAGGAACTTGAGAGACGGTTGAGTGAAGTGACTCCAAAGACCCCTCGGTATCCATCTGGTGTTCTTGCCAAGTATGCGAAACTAGTTCAAGGAGCAGATTTGGGCGCGGTCACGTTGGGATAATTCAGATAGATGCGCTATACTCTCAACAAATGTCATTTAGCTTATCTTTTGTAGTACTAGTACTTATTTAGCGCATACCCGGAAACGGTGTGCGCATTTAGACCTCCCAATTGGGAGGTCTTTTCATATCATGGAGGCACTATGAAGTTGACGGGAGCTCAGGCTCTGATCAAGTCGCTTGAGATGCAAGGCGTTGAGGTTGTTTTCGGACTGCCTGGAGGAGCGATCTTACCGGTGTACGACCCGTTGTTGGACTCTTCCATAAGGCACATTCTCGTACGGCACGAACAGGGTGCTGGGCATGCCGCGGAGGGATATGCTCAAGCCACTGGGAAACCTGGGGTAGCTATTGTGACCTCCGGTCCAGCTGCTACGAACATAGTTACTCCCTTGGCCGATGCTTATATGGATTCAATCCCACTCGTTGTTATCACTGGCCAAGTGGCTACCTCTACAATTGGCACAGACGCGTTTCAAGAGGCGGATACAACGGGGATAACCATGTCGATCACCAAACATAACTGGTTGATAACCGATGCTGATGACATTCCTCGTGTAGTGAGAGAGGCGTTTCATGTAGCAACAACGGGGAGGCCCGGACCTGTGCTCATCGACCTGCCGAAAGATGTTTCTAACGCGACGATGGAGTGGTATTGGCCCCGACAGGTTTCGCTTCCAGGATATAAACCCACAACAAAAGGCCATCCAAAGATGGTTAGGGAGGCGGCTCGAATGATAGCTGCCGCGGAAAAGCCGATATTTTATGTGGGAGGCGGTGTTGTAAGGGCCCATGGTTCTGAGGTCCTTACCCGACTGGTAGATCTCACTCAGATTCCCGCAGTAACAACGTTGATGGGTAGAGGGGCTCTCCCAGACTCGCACCCGCTGTGTCTAGGTATGCCCGGTATGCATGGTAACTATGCCGCCGTGATGTCTATGCAAAAGTCCGATCTTCTTATCGTATTAGGTGCTCGATTTGATGATCGAGTGACGGGGAAAGTTGACGCTTTTGCTCCTTATGCAAAGGTAATTCATATCGATATTGACCCAGCGGAGCTTGGCAAAATAAGACACCCCGATATACCCATCGTAGGGGATGTCAGGTCGGTGATGGAAGATCTTCTGGTGGAGCTCGAAGAGGTGAGAGAAAGTTTTCGAGATATTTCTCTTTGGCGCAAAGAGATTCATTCGTGGCAAGAGAACTATCCCTACACTTATGACCGCTCTCACGAAGGTCCTCCTCTAAAGCCTCAGTTCGTCATAGAACGAATAAGGGATTTAAATACGGACGATACGATCGTTGTCTCTGGGGTCGGGCAGCACCAGATGTGGGCGTCACAGTATTGGAGGTTTGAGAAGCCAAACATGTGGATTAACTCCGGTGGTCTTGGGACCATGGGCTTTGCAGTCCCTGCTGCGATTGGAGCCAAGGTGGGTAGGCCTGATCGTACTGTCTGGGTGATAGATGGTGACGGGTGTTTCCAGATGACAGCACAAGAACTGGTTACGGCTACTACGGAACGAGTTCCGATAAAGGTGGCGATTTTAAACAACGCCTACCTTGGAATGGTGCGCCAATGGCAGGAGATGTTTTACGACGAGCGATACTCAGAGGTATACCTATCTCCAGATCTACCTGACTATGTGAAGTGGGCGGAAGCAATGGGATGTGTTGGACTTCGGGTGGTAGATCCATCGGACGTAGATGCGGCGATTGAGAAGGCCAACTCAATTACGGATCGTCCGGTTGTCATCGATTTTCGCACCGACACCCAAGAAAAAGTCTTCCCCATGGTCCCCGCTGGAAAATCTAACGATGAAATTGTGTTAGGGGAAGAGGGACTGTGAACTCTGAAATTAGCTCCATAGTTCCCATAGGTGGCGCGATCCGAACGCCAAATGAGTTTCGCCATCATATCCTCTCTGTTTTAGTTGAGAACAAGACCGGTGTACTGGCTCGGGTTGCCCAGCTATTTTCTAGACGTGGTTATAATATCTTTTCCTTGGCGGTCGCCCCAACTGATGACGACCGTTTCTCTCGTATTACAGTGGTGGTGGATGTTGATACGGCACCCCTTGAACAGATAACCAAACAGTTGCATAAGTTGGTAAATGTTATAAAGATCTCTGAAATTGATCCCGACGACGCGATCGAGTATGAACTCCTGCTTGCTACTGTTGCAGCTGATGCTGCCACCAGGGCTCAAGTTATCGAGTTAGTCAATCTGTTCGAGGGCAGGATCGTCGATGTTGGTTCGACAAAACTCACGGTTATGGTTACAGCCTCGCCTTCGCAGCTGGATGATTTTGAGGCACTTATTGTCGAGTATGGGCTAGTTGAACTACAGCGAACCGGTAGGGTAGCACTGCAGAAGTTGGGTAAACCCACTACAAAGAGAAAACAAATGAAGGGGAAGGTCTCTTAAATGACAAAGTTGTTTTACGAATCCGATGTGGATCCCTCTCTGATTAGAGGCAAGAAGGTTGCAATCGTAGGATATGGTTCGCAGGGTCATGCTCATGCCCAAAACCTTTCGGACTCTGGCGTGCAAGTGATGGTTGGGCTGAAAGAGAGTTCAAAATCCAGGTCCAAGGCGATCGAAGCAGGATTGGCAGTTGGAACAGTAGCAGAGGTCTCCGCTTGGGCAGATGTGATTATGATTCTGACACCAGATACTGGCCAGAAAAAGATCTATGAAGAAGAGATCTTACCTTATTTGACCGCTGGTAAGGCTCTTGCCTTTGCACATGGTTTTAATATTCGATACGGACAGATTGTGCCTCCAGATGATGTCGATGTCATCATGATAGCTCCAAAGGGCCCGGGTCACTTGGTGAGGAGAACATATGAAGAGGGTGGTGGCACACCTTCTTTGGTCGCGGTTGAACAGGACTTTAGTGGCAAGGCGCTGTCTCTGGCTCTGTCTTACGCGGACGCAATTGGGGCTACAAAAGCGGGCGTTCTTGAAACCACGTTTAAAGAGGAGACCGAGACAGATTTATTTGGTGAGCAAGTGGTTCTGTGTGGTGGTCTCACCTCTTTGGTGCAAGCCGGATATGAGACATTAGTTGAGGCGGGGTACCAGCCAGAGTCTGCTTACTTTGAATGTTTGCACGAGCTAAAACTTATTGTGGATTTGATGTACGAACATGGTCCTGCCGGCATGTGGTTTTCTGTCTCTGAAACAGCTGAATATGGGGGTCTCACACGTGGACCGCGCATTGTGAACGAACGTACCAAGGCGGAGATGAAAGAGGTGCTCGCTGAGATCCAAGATGGTCGATTCGCTCGGGAGTGGATTGCTGAGAACGATAATGGTCAGCAAATGTTCAAGGAACTCCGCCGCAGCTCGGCAGAGCATCCAATCGAGGATGTTGGTCGTCGACTCAGAGCCATGATGCCATTCCTAAGTTCGACAAAGGACATAACCGGAGTCTCTGGCGGTTAAGCTCGATTAAATTCAAGGTTTGTTGTTGGCGTTACAAGGTGCAGGTTGTCAAATAGTTACTTTGCCCTTCGCAGAGGGGTCGCGTTCGGAGCAGTACTCCTAATTGCAGCTAAGGCGCTGTCAACACAAATAGTAGGCGAGCGACTATCAAAATCCGCGCTAGGGCAGCTACAGGGTTCTGTTGCTGCCCTATTTGTCTCTATAGTGCTTGCCGGTGCTCTCTATGGAGTACTTTCTGGAATGGCCATGGAAAAAGAGATACGTCGAAAAGATGTCTTTGATGTCAACACGGCAGATACTAGGTTCTGGTGGATCGTGGCTAGTGTGCTTTACCTGACGGCGACTTCCACTGTAGTGTTATATATCGTATTTTCGAAGTTGCACATTCCTTCATCCCCAACCACGTTGCTTTGGTACGGGACCTATGGGGCATTTACTTTATGTGTGTACCATCTGCTGCGACGTATAGGTATTTCCCTAAAGCGACACCTGACCTACGGAAAGATTTATCTATCGCTTCTCAGCCTATTGAATATTGCATACTGCGTCTACGAACTTGACTTAGGTTTTCGAAACAGTCCAGCGCTAAGAGTGTTGTCTCCATCGGGACCAGCTTTATTCGCTTTAGTGTTAGATGCTTTAGCAGCCGTGTTTCTATTTTTCATATGGCGGCTCCTTGGCAATGAAGAATATGGACCTGAGATAGCTTACGAACGTGACCGGGAGCGAGACGATTACCTGGAGTTCCCATGGGGAGTAAAGGTCCCGAGTCCCGAAGAAGATGTTCAGTCAACCAAGATATTCACCGCTCTCCTGGGCCAAGTTAAAACTCCACTGCGAGTGGGGGTTATTCTATCGGTAGCTGCTTCTTCGAACCTCATCTTGATCTATCGTACTATTGTCACGGTAGTTCTCGTGATGACATCTATTGCAACAGGGGTAGTGGCATTTACGACCCGCCAAGGGGTGCTATACCTTGTTCCCATCGCAACTTCTTACTTAGGTGCCCAACTAGTTCTTTGGCCATATAGAAGTTTGTCTCGTAGAGAGACGTTACTTTTTCGGCTGGCTTTGGATGTCGGAAAGTTGGAGCGAAAGATACTGACTGTTCTTGGTGTGCTGTATTTAGCGGTATTTTTGGTGGTAGAAGCGGTAGTAATTTTTCCTAGAGTTGGGTTGTACAACTACCTAGTGGTGGCCCTGCTCTCGATTTCACTATCGTTTGGCTCGATTTTTGCTGCTGCTGTTTTTGTAGTTACCAACTCTCCAAGCTACTTAGATATTACGAGGGCTAGAAGTGGAGGTGGCTCAGATGCAGTTCGATTCGTACTTAAGCAGTGCTCTATTGGCCTCGTCGCCTGCAGTGGGGCGGTATCGCTGGTTCAGTTTCATTCTCTTGGTAACACTCGATCATTTCTGTTGGAGAGTACTATTTCGGTGGTAGCGTTCTCTCTAATTCTTCCGCTTGCAGCATCGTCATGGATAGGAAGGAGAGAGTATGGCCTCCAGAGAGCGACCTTGGAGAGAAAAAAACCATGAAAATGGAGACTCTATAGTTGTGCTGGATGGGGTCACTAGTTTTGGATGTCTCCATGAACCTCTGACTGCATCTCTCAAAAAAGGCGACTCGGCAGTTATCAGAAGTACAGAGCACAAGGATGCACTCAACCTTATGAAAATTCTTGCCGGAATTATGCCGGCTGCAACTGGACGAGCAGATGTCCTTGGTGCGAGATGTAACTCATCAGAGGGTCGAAGCGTGATCTCGTCTTTTGGCAGCTTTATCCGCCCGTATCTTGGAGCGACTCTATGGCAGAATCTTCTCTTATACCAGGGATTCCAAGGTTCGCCCATAGACAGGGAAGTAAGAGCTAAAGACGTAATTGGCCAACTGCAACTTGCAGAACTCGGAGACAGACATCTCGCAGAGTTGGATAAAGAAGAGCTATCGTTGGTGTCTTTTGCTTGTTTTTTGGTACAAAGGGCTCAACTGAGCTGCATGTTTGACTCCATAGACCTAAGTGATGATGGAAAGAGACGAAAGGTTGCTAGTAGCTTGGCAGCCCTTAGATCCCAGGGTAGGACCTTTCTTTGGTTGTCCCCGCCGACATTTTTCAGGGACTTCGCCGAAAAGGAGATAGTACTTTCACCAAAAATGTCGTGACGGAGTATAAACGATACTGACGATATATCGTAATAGGTTGCTATTATTGATGCTGTCGGTGCTTATAAAAGGAGCGAGATATGAGAAACTGGGAAGGACATGGCCGAAGATGCGATAGCGGAGCGTACGAGAATCACTTCGAGGGGAGAGGTAAAATGTATGGCCGATCGGGATTCGGGCCGGGAATGCAAGGTGGCCCAGGGTTTGGACCCGGATTTGCTATGGCTTTTAGAAACGGGCGGATGAGAGCTCAGCGTGGAGACGTGAAGGCTGCCATTCTTAGTCTTGTAAAGGAGTCGCCTCGACACGGTTACGACATAATCGTGGAGATCGAACAGCGATCTGGCGGCGCGTGGAAACCTAGTCCTGGATCAATCTATCCTACACTTCAGGTGCTTGAGGATCAAGGACTTCTGTGTGGATCAGATTCTGATGGGAAGCGAATCTACACCATAACAGATCTTGGAAGTGAGTATGTGGAGAATCTCCCAGGAGGTGGCGTCAGATGGGAGCAGTTCCAAGAGGGACCCTTCGGAGGAGTTGCTGAGCTGCGGGACCAGATGGTTCAACTCGGATCTGCGGTTATGCAGGTAGCGGCGAATGGAGAGCGCGTGCAGATCGAATCGACAGTTAAGCTTCTCAACGAAACGAAGAAAAAGATCTACAAACTCTTGGCTGAAGAAGATGTATCCTAGAGTAATTTGCCCCTTCTGAGCATGACTTGGAACTCAAGTGCGGTATGATCCTAGATAATGGTAGCAGAGCAATCACTACTACTCCTTCTATGAGGTAATCGCCACGGCGATTACCTAACCTCCTGTGTCTGTTGACCAGGAGGTTTTTCATTTGCGGAGAGATTAACTTAGGTGCGAAAGGACGGTCATGAGTGAACGAATAGTTATATTCGATACGACTTTGAGGGACGGAGAACAGTCTCCAGGTATATCACTTGATCCAGTTGAAAAGTTAGAGATAGCTGAGCAGTTGGCGCGGTTGAATGTGGACTATATAGAGGCTGGATTTCCTGTGGCTTCTCAAGGAGACTTTGATGCCGTGTCAGAGATCGCCAAACGTATTGAGGGTCCTACAATTGCGGGGCTTTCTAGAACTCATTTAAGTGATGTAGATAGATGTTGGGAGGCGCTAAAACACGCGCAGCGAGCTCGAATCCACGTATTCATATCTACCAGTCCGTCACACCTTGAGCACATGTTAAAGATGACGCAGGAACAGATCATCAAAGAGACTCGCATGGGAGTAGCTCGAGCTCGTGAGTACACAGATGATGTGGAGTTTTCGCCACAAGATGCTACTAGAACCCCCTATGACTTCATGTTAGAGGTTCTAAATGCCGCTGTTGAAATGGGTGCTACAACTCTTAATATTCCTGACACCGTTGGATATGGCATACCATGGGACTTTGGTACCTTGATAGCCAATGTTCGAAAAGAAGTTAAGGGCGATTATATAATCTCTACGCACTGTCATAACGACTTAGGTCTAGCCACGGCCAACTCCTTGGCTGGGGTGCAAAATGGAGCTAGGCAGGTTGAGGTATGTGTAAATGGTCTTGGTGAACGAGCGGGAAATGCAGCTCTCGAAGAGGTAGTTATGGCCTTAGCCGTACGAGCGGACCTATTTCCAGGACTCAAGACACAGATTAAAACTGAAGAACTGGCTAAAACATCCCGCCTGGTGAGTCGATTGACAGGATACTCCGTTCAGTACAATAAGGCGGTGGTTGGACGAAACGCCTTTGCACATGAATCTGGAATTCACCAACACGGAGTGTTGTCCGATAGAAGTACCTATGAGATTATTGATGCAAAAAGCGTAGGCCAAACAGGTTCTCAAATCGTACTTGGTAAACACTCAGGTCGCCACGCTTTTAGCGATACACTTGCGAAGATGGGAATACCGCTTCAGGGCGAAGCATTGAACTCAAGCTTTGCCAGGTTCAAGGAACTTGCTGACAAGAAGTTCGAGATCACTGAGGCAGACATTGAGGCAATCGTTGCCCAAGAATTAGGTACGTCTAACAAGGAGACTTTTCGCCTGTTGGACTTGACCGTCAGTGGTGGACTTGGCGTGATGCCTACTGCGAAGGTGGTTATATCTAAGGACGAGGAAACTTTAGTAAGTGCAGCTGACGGCAACGGCATGATCGATGCAGCAGGAAAGGCAATATCTAAGGCCACAGGTATCGAGGCGAAACTGTCAGGTTATCAGGTCTCATCTGTAACAGGTGGAGTCGATGCAATTGGAGATGTTGTTGTTCAACTTGAATCCGAAGGGCGGAAGGTTTCAGGGAGAGGGATATCAACAGATGTTGTCGAGGCTTCTGCTCGAGCTTATCTAGACGCAATTAATCGGCTGATCCGGATCTCAAAGCGCCTTCCTGATGTCAAGCTAGAGGAGACTCCATAAAAGCTTAACGTTCAGTCATAAGTTCTCTTGAAGATCCAAAGCCAGCGATGGGTCACAAGCCATGCCCTAAAGTCCGAAGACGAGGAAGTCTAAAGATATCGAGACTACTTTACTCAACTTGAGGAGCATAACGCTGATACTATTTCTCTGTGCGGATCTTCATGGCAGGAGCGACAGGGGTAATAGGACAAAGATTGGTGCCTCTTTTAATCTCTGATGGCCACGATGTGGCTGGCATGACGCGCTCACAAGGCAAAGTTGACCAAATAGCTGAACTGGGTGCGGAAGCAGTAGTTTGTAACGTTTTCGATATCGAACGTTTGATAACTGTAGTTTCGAGTTTTAAGCCAGATGTTGTTTGGCATCAGCTGACCGATCTTCCTGACGATCCTGCACTAATTCCAGAGTTTGCTGCAGCCAACAATCGCATTCGCAGAGAAGGTACGGCAAACCTGTTAGAGGCCTCGAGAGTTGGAGGCTCTTCACAATTTATTGCTGAGAGTGTTGCATGGCAATTACCTGGTGATGGTGGGGAGGCGGTTGCTTACTTGGAAAATGCAGTAGCTCTGGTCGGTGGCGTTGTCTTAAGGTATGGTCGACTTTATGGACCCGGTACTTACTACGAACTCGAGTTACCTGGAAAGCCTCGAATTAGTGTTGACCAAGCGGCACGACAATCGCTAAGGGCGCTCACCATGCAAGGTGGAATCTTGACGCTCTGCGAAGCTTAGACAATAAGTTTTGTGATGAGAGCAAATCTCTGTCAAGCCAGGTCTAAGAGTCTCCGTAGCGCTTTAGTCAAATGTCCGAAGAACCCTTACTGATCTTCGCAGCTAACTGACTTTGCGTAGATTATTCCTTCTGATCCTGAGAGCTGTTCTGTTATCTCCAGAGGTATCTCGCGATCGGTCGCAATGATCATAAGTGCAGTTCCGCCAGTACCTGTTGGACCGACCCCCATGGAGGAGATCGATATTCCTGCTTCACCTAATAGAGTCCCTACGAGTCCAATCTTACCGGGACGGTCGTCGTTTTTTACTACCAGCATGTATTTCGCTGGCGGAACCTCTACGGCATGTCCGTCAACTTCTACGATCTTCGGAGTGTTGGACTTTCCGATAGTTGTGCCAGATACCGAGTGCTCTGGTGATCTTATTGATATCAAAGAGACAAAGTCCTTTGGAGTTGAAGAGGTAGTTTCTGAGATCTCGAGTCCGCGTTCGGCTGCGAGTTGTGGCGCGTTGACGTAAGAGACTGGTTCATTTGTTCCCGCAGCAAAGAGACCTTTGATCGCTGAGAGAGTTAAAATGCGAGAGTCTTCGGATGCAATGCTGCCTTGATACTCTATCTGAATTGACGAAGGTAGTGAGTCTGAGATCGAGCCAAGGAACCGCCCTAAAGCCTCTGCTATCCCCAAGAATGGTTTTATGGTTGGCGAGGCTTCAGAGGCGTTGATATTTACAGCAAATGGTACAAACTCATTGGAGAAAGCGAGGAGTAGTTGCTCGGCTATTGTAAGCCCCGCTTTGTCTTGCGCTTCGGCGGTGGAGGCACCGAGGTGAGGAGTTACGACTACCTGGGGGTGTCCTACTAACGGAGATCCATGTGGCGGTTCTTCGGAGAACACGTCAAGTGCAGCGCCGCCTACTTTGCCTGAGGAAATGGCATCATAGAGTGCATCTTCATCAACGATTCCACCACGTGAGGCGTTGATGATTCGCACACCGTTTTTGGCCTGTGCAAGCAGATCTTTGTTTATGAGACCTAGTGTTTCTTTAGACTTGGGAAGGTGAATCGATATGAAGTCAGCGGAGTGGATGAGGTCCTCTAGAGATTGGAGTTGGACTCCCATCTTCTCCGCTCTTTCTTGTGATATATAAGGATCGTAAGCGACGAGCGTCATACCAAATGCCAGGCATCTTTGGGCGACTAACGCTCCGATTCTGCCGAGTCCAATAATTCCCATCGTCTTTCCGTAGAGTTCGACACCTTGAAACTTTGATCGTTCCCATTTCCCCTGGACTAGAGAGTTGTGTGCCTGTGGAATGTTTCGAGCCTGAGCTAGCAGCAGAGCAATTGCATGCTCGGCTGCGGAGAGAATATTGGACTGGGGAGCGTTCACGACCATAACCCCGCGTTGGGTTGCTACTTTGACATCGACGTTGTCTAGTCCAATTCCAGCACGTCCTACAACTTTGAGTTTTGGTGAACCTTCTAGCACTTCTTTATTAACTTTTGTGGCAGATCGGATAACGACTCCTTCGACGTCAGCCATAAGTTCTAAGAGTCGTTCCGGTGTAGGGTTTAACTCCACTATCACCTCGTGTCCAGCGTTTCGAAGAAGTTCGACTCCGTTTTGTGCTATCTCCTCAGCAATCAATATCTTGGCCATAAGTTACCTTTCCCTCGAGCCCGTGCCACAAAGACAGGTTCATTTGCTAACTATAACCTAGCAAGTCATAATTTGGAAAATGGTTACATCAGTGACGAGGTTGACCTATTTTGTTTAGAATGCACTAGTTTCTTGGAGTTTCGCTCCATGACCTGTCTTTATCAACTCTGGGTTCCCCTGGCAGCCCAAGTACTCGTTCTCCTAGAATGTTTCGCATGATCTCGGAAGTTCCACCTTCTATGGAGTTTGCCCTAGAGCGCAAAAAAGCTTTGGGAAGATCGTGTGTGGAGCGTACTCGATCACTGTCATACTCGGTAAAGTCAGGTCTATGCATCTCGTAGCTCTCATACAGTAGCCCATCTTGCCCTAGCAGATCGATTGTGAAGGAGTAGATCTTCTTGTTGAGTTCTGCGTAGAGTAACTTTGACACAGAACCCTCTGGGCCAGGGGTACCTGCGCTCCTTGTCTGTCCAGCCCTGATATTTAATAGTCTTCCTGCTTCTGCAGCACTCCACAACTTCATGAACTCCGCTTTTTGTTCTGGAGTCACGTTCGCTGAGTTTTTCACGATGTTAAAAGCTTCTCGGATGGAGCCTGAGTTTCTTGGAGCTATGTTTCCGCCTATAGAGAGCCGCTCATTCATCAGTGTTGTGATTGCTCCCGACCATCCGCTCCCGACCGGACCTAGACGGTAAGAGTCGGGGATCTTGACGTCGTTGAAGAAGACCTCGTTAAACTCTGCGTCGCCGGTGATTTGGCGAAGAGGCCGTATCTCTACACCAGGTGCTTGCATGTCGACGACAAAATACGTTAAGCCCTTGTGCTTGGGAAGGTCGGGGTCACTGCGGGCTAAGAGCAAACCCCACCTTGACACGTGTGCGAGGGTTGTCCAAACCTTTTGTCCATTTACAACCCAGAGGTCGCCGTCTCTCTCCGCTCGAGATGCGAGGCTAGCTATGTCGGAACCTGCGCCGGGTTCTGAGAACATCTGACACCATATCTCTTCCGTCGTAAAGCAAGGTCTCAGAAGTCTTTCAGCGAGTTCGCGCGATGCATGAGCAAAGACGGTCGGAGCTGCCATTCCTACGCCAATTGGATTTCTGAAGAAGTTGTTAGGTGCTCCTGCGTTCCCAAGTTCACTTTGTACAAGTTCTTGATACGATGGAGCGATCTCAAGTCCGCCCAGTCCTTTAGAAAAGTGCACATAAGCCAGCCCTAGATCGAACTGCTTGCCCCAGAACTCTACCGGGTTTGATGTGGCGGGAGGAAAGCTCTCCAGCAGTTCTTTAATCAATGCCCTGAGATAGCTTTCAACCGATGCTTTAGCGTCCGTCGCAGTCAATCTAAGCTCCTTTTTACCCTTTAGGTACTTTAGCAAAGTGCCTTGAACTATTTGTTTCAAGGAGGAATCGGTAGGATCGTTCATCGGAGTCTAAACTGTCTGGCTTGGAACGTCGCCTGACGCACAACGCTGTGTACTACACTTCGCTAAGGAGAGTACCAAGTAACAGTCGGGGAGGTTTGGCGTGTATCCATGGAGTCGAGACATGAAAGGACGTTGGGAACGTCATGAGTTGGTGAGCGAGGCTCTCAAAGGAAACCCTCTGGGGGATCCTTTCGAAAGACCGCTTTATGTCTATTTGCCTCCGTCGTATGATACCTCAAAGGAGTCTTATCCTGTTATCTATGTGCTTCAGGGTATGACAGGACAGGTAGATATGTGGTGGAATCGTTCAGCATTCAGACCCACAACGCCCGAGGCGTTAGATGACTTGTTCTCAGATCCGGAGGTGCCTGACACGATTGTTGTTCTTCTTGATGCGTGGACCCGTTACGGGGGGAGTCAATATCTTAACTCAGCGGGTACCGGTAGATACATGGACTACGTTACTCATGACGTAGTGGGATACTTGGACGCCAACTTTCGCACGATCGCGGATTTTACCAAGCGAGCTGTTACTGGAAAGTCGTCGGGCGGCTATGGTGCCATGGTGCTTCCAATGCTTAGGCCAGGTATTTTTGGGGCTCTTTCTACTCATGCTGGAGATGCTGCTTTTGAATGGTCCTATCAGGGAGATTTAGCACAAAGCGTGCGAGCTCTTCTGGGAAACTACAACGGAAATTTTGAGGAGTTCTGGGCGGATTTTAGAACTCGTCCAGCCTTTACGAGACCCTGGGATCCAGCTCTCTTGAATGTTTACGCCATGGCCACGTGCTACTCTACGGATGACGATGGGACGGTACGACTGCCTTTTGATCCCAAAAGCGGAGTAATTGATGACGAGATCTGGTCTAGATGGCTAAATCTTGATCCAGTTCGTATGGCGAAAAGCCATATTGAAGAACTACAGATTCTCAAAGGTATCTGGATCGATGCGGGACGATCAGATGAGTACTACCTAGACGTGGGTGCCAGGTGTTTCTCGTCGGTACTATCTGCGATAGGGGTATCACATCGCTTTGAACTATTCGACGGCCGTCACGGATCGATTGAACATAGATACCCGCTGGCGATTAGATATTTAGCCGAGGTGCTGCAGAGCTAGTGACCGATTCGAAAGAGCGAGAGAACAGTAGTTTCTGCTTTTTTATAGAGATGGTACGTTTAAATAGCAAGGAGAACTGATCTCTTAGTGAATAGGAGAGTTGTCGGAAGTCGATAACAGTGAGATCATTAGAAGTGATATGCGGCGATTTAATTTGGGATTTTCTTAACGAACTGAAAGAATGTTGATATGAATAACTTTGCACTAACAGCAGAACAGAAAGAGTTTAGAACTGTAATGAGAAAGTTTGCGGAGGAAAAGATAGCTCCGCATGCGGCCGAGGTAGACAAAACGGCGACCTTTCCATGGGACTCCTTTAAGGCCTGCGTTGAAATGGAACTACCAGGCCTAGGATTTCCTGAAGCTTACGGTGGATCTGGGGCAACGAGCGTTGACCAGGCAATCATGGTAGAGGAGCTGGCACGAGTATGTGCATCCACCTCTCTTACAATGCTGATATCCAAGCTCGGCATGATCCCCGTGCTTTATTGGGGCTCTGAAGAGCTAAGACAGAAGTATATCCCCAAAGTTGCCTCGGGTTCGGCGCAGGCGTCGTACTGTCTTTCTGAGGCAGACGCCGGGTCGGATGTTGCATCAATGAAGACAAGAGCGGTAAGAGATGGCGATTCATACGTCATTACGGGTACTAAATATTGGATTACAAACGCTGGGATATCTGATACCTACACCGTCTTTGCTAAAACGGATCCGGAAGCCGGCCATAGGGGTATATCGGCGTTTGTGGTTGAAGCAGATTGGGGTGTAAAGGTAACCAAACTTGAGGAGAAACTTGGAGTTAGAGGATCACCGACTGGCGAGATATTACTTGATGAGGTAAGGGTACCGCTGGAAAATCGTATAGGGGAAGAGGGTCAAGGTTTTTACATCGCTATGGGAACCTTAGATCGAAGTCGTCCCATGATAGGCGCCCAAGCAGTCGGAATTGCTCAAGGGGCGATCGACTATGCAGTCAACTATGCCAAGCAGCGTAAACAGTTTGGAAAAGCGATAACTGACAATCAAGGAATCCAGTTCCTGATAGCGGATATGGAGACTAAGGTGGAAGCTTCGAGGGGGCTTGTGTATCACGCCTGCTCATTGGTAGATGCGGATCCCGATAACGAGCTGTCCAAGTTTGGAGCTATGGCAAAGATGTTCGCATCAGACAGCGCAATGGCGGTGACGGTGGATGCACTTCAGCTGCTTGGTGGTTACGGTTTTACCAAGGATTTCCCATTGGAGCGTTACATGCGGGACGCTAAGATAACGCAGATATATGAGGGTACTAATCAGGTGCAGCGGATAGTGGTCGCGCGCTCAGTACTTAATCGCTAGAGTTCAGTGGTTTGTTTACAGGAATTTTGAGTGACAGAGGTGGCGTTTGATTAGCAAAGTTGGTATTGTTGGCTGTGGACTCATGGGTTCAGGCATTGCGGAGGTCTGTGCTAGAAAGGGTCTGTCTGTAGTTGTCGTGGAAGCCGATGCTTTGGCAGTTGAGAACGGTATGAAGCGAGTAGAAAACTCTTTGAATAGGGGCTTGCGGGCCAAGAAGATCACAGAAGAAGAGTTTGAAGCTGCGAGATCAAAGATCTCTTATGAGACAGATATGGGAGTTCTTGGGGATCGAGATATCGTTATCGAAGCAGTGGTAGAAAACGAAGTAGCAAAGGAGGAGGTATTCCGAACACTCGACAAAGTTGTCGAAGGCGAAGATGCCATTTTGGCGTCCAATACTTCGTCGATACCTATCATGAAGCTCGCGATGTCGACCTCTCGTCCAGAGTCTGTAGTGGGCATTCACTTTTTCAATCCAGTTCCGGTTCTTCCTCTGGTTGAGGTGGTACGGTCACTACTTACTTCTCCCGAGACAGAGGAACGTTCGATCGCGTTTGTCGAAGGCACGTTGTCGAAGCACGTCGTTAGAGCAAAAGATAGAGCTGGCTTTATAGTAAATGCTTTGTTGATACCCTATATTTTGTCCGCGGTTCGAATGTTCGAGTCTGGATTTGCAAGTGCAGAAGATATAGACGCTGGGATGGTGGAAGGCTGTGCTCATCCTATGGGTCCACTTGCACTTGCAGATCTTATCGGCTTAGACACTACCCAGGCAGTTGCTCAGTCTTTGTATGAGGAGTTCAAAGAGCCCCTCTATGCGCCACCACCACTTTTGTCTCGAATGTGTGAAGCTGGACTTTTGGGAAGAAAGACGAAACGAGGATTCTATTCTTACAGCTAGATGTTTTGCACAAACGAGAGTGCAACCCCTTCCCTGAGGGAGGATCGAGCTACCAGAAGAACAATGTGGTTTGACGCAAATATAACGATCGAGGTTATCTCCTATGATGATGTCAGAGACTGGTTCTAAGACAGTAGTGTCCACGAGTCACAACAGACCATAGACGAAGTATCGCAGAGAACCGCCACTGTCCCTGTAATCTTGTCCGGTGCCAGCTACCGTCTGGGCAATGACTCATTTCACACATCCGCACTGTTATGGAACCAAGTAGTCGATTGGGCTCATGTCAAGTGGAAGGCCAAGGGATCCCCAAGAAAATATGAGATACAGGCATTTCTCGCTTCTTTGTCTTTATAGGATCGTTCTCTCCATGTACACACCACCGAGATAATCGCTCACAACCCCCGCTCACCACGAACGGCGTCCACCACCCACCTCCATAAGGGAGGAGAGGTCAGTGACGCAGTCGGTTTAGATGGAGAACCTTTTAGCCGACAACACGAGTGGATTGACCACGTTATGGGCTTTCCGGTGCGCCCAAATCACACTGAAAAGCGTCTTTTGCATCTAACTTGCAGATTTTCCCTGGTGGGATATAATTGCGCGTAGTGTCTTCTACGCGTACACGTCGGCGATCGAGAAGGAGGGTTCGGAAGTTGATGCGCTTGGGCGGCGGCGACTGCTAGATCCAACGAAAGGATGTTTCATGGCAATTGTTAACTTCGGACCATTTCAACTAGGACCCAATACCTTCTGGCTCGACCTCCACGGGATGATGATGTTTATCATCCTCGTGTTCTCGGCCTTTCTCTTCGGAGCCATCTTCTTTGCGAAGACTGCGGATGCGGTGCTGGTTCGCCGCCTGAAGATTAGCGCTTCGGTGAGTTTTGCTGCACTGCTTCTGCTGATCGTCTCGGGGATCATTCCCGACATTGGATTTACCGCGGCCGCGTTGAATGGAACCACGCACAACGCCTATGGCACCTTCACAACACACGTTACCGATACCAGCCTCGGAAACTTCACCGGGCCGGTTCTGTTCGACATGATGGAGCATGTCTCACTGATTGTGCCGGGCATCGCGGCCGTGGTGGGAGTGCTGATCTTTGCCTACGGGAGCGAAGTGATCACCGTGCAGAGCGTTCGTCGGACTGTGCTGACGCTGATGGTGCTCGCAGGTGTGTGGACGATCGTGATCGGGGGCATCGGCGTGTACCTCACCAAGGTGCTCACCTACCCGTTGGGGAGTTGAGGAGGTCGCCATGAGTAAAGCTAACGACCCGATTTCCCGCTCAGCCGGTCTCGCCTCACGCGAGCCGCTAGGAGCACGGCCAGTTGCAGCAGCAGGGTTTGTCGCTGGCATCGTTTACGCCTGGACCGAGGCAATCTTCCGCATTCTCGGGACCAAGACCACCTTTGCCTCCCACTACCGACTCTGGCAACCCCGGGATGGCTTCATCACCGCGATGTGGCTAACCGGAATGGCCGTCGCTCTAGTTGTTTTCCTGATTCTCGGATTCGTGATCTGGAAGCGGCGTGAGCATGTCGGTACGCTGCGAGTCTGGACGCTGCTGCTCGTGGCGTCGGCGATTTCCGCACCCCTTCTCGGCGAGATCGGCACTCCCGCGGGCACGGTTTCAGCCACAGGGACAACCTCGGCAGCGCCCGTGGATGTCTTGGCGTGGGTGGTCTTTTCCCTCGTGGTCATTGGCGTCGCGGTGTCGCTAGCCCGGATGCGCCACTCGCAGCGCTCCTGAACTGGATGACGTGTCTTGAACCCTACAGCTTCCCGGGTCCGCTCGTGCTGAAACCTGGGCAAGGTTTTTCACGGTCGGGCCCTTTCTGCGTGTGAGGGTGTAGCTCTTGAGGAGAAGGATACAGAGGACGAAGCCACTCAGACGGAGGCGGAATAGGTCGTAGACGTTGCCCGCCACGCAGTCTGATCGCCAAGACGCCATAGTGAGTGATGACCTCCGGTAGTCACGTTGTCGCTGAAGTAGAGAGTTTGTTGGTTGGTGGTCCTCGCACTGTCGTTAGTTTCTTCACTTAGAATCGGCTTCAGTTACTGCGTGGGGTACTGACTTCTCATCTAGTATTGCACCCTTGTTTGCATAGGCGGCCACCAGTGCTTGTCTAACGTAGTTGTTTATCGATCTGGGCAACTAGCTGTCAGAGCCGGGCCTTGATAGAAGAGGCTCTACCCAGTAAGCTGATAAAAACAACCTCATTTACCAGTATCGATGCGTCGATGCCAGACCAGTTGGTAACGCTATCGTGATGTAAGTCATGTTAGGTGATCCCAACCGATCAACGGAGTCAGAAGCCCCGTCTGTGAGGACGGGGAGGTTCACATGATGTTGGATCGGAGTAGTATCTAGCTATTGTGACACAGGAAATAAGACTTCGTTTCGCTCCATCTCCTACTGGCTACTTTCACGTTGGTGGGGCTAGGACCGCTCTATACAACTGGCTTGTTTGCAAGAGACTTGGTGGTACCTTCATACTTCGTATAGACGACACCGATGAGCAAAGAAATCGTTCTGAGTGGACCCGTGGAATCATAGATGCACTTTCTTGGCTGGAGATTGACTTTGATGAAGGTCCTTACTTTCAATCCCAGCATAAAGATAGGTATCTTGAGGTCGCTAACGAACTGTATGAAAAGGGGTTGGCGTACTACTGTAGCTGCACTAGGGAAGAGATTGATGAACGTGCAAGACTTCGTGGGGGAGTACCGGGATACGACGGATTCTGTCGGCACCGAGGACTTGCTTCAGAGGCAGGATATGCCCTTCGTTTCATGGTACCCCCGGGGGAAACCCTTGTCAATGACGTTGTGCGAGGGGCCGTTGCTTTTGACAACTCGACGATTGAGGACTTTATACTGCTCAAGGGTAACGGGACTGCTTTATATGTCTTAGCTAATTTCGTAGACGATGTGGACTTGCGCATCTCGCATGTTATTCGCGCTGAAGAACATCTTCCAACTACGCCGAAGGCCGTACTTTTGTATGAGGCGTTGAAAATTCAGACGCCGGTGTTTGCACATCTACCGGTTCTGGTAAATGAAAAACGGGTGAAGTTGTCAAAACGGCGTGACAGGGTCGCGGTTGAAGATTTTCGAGATCAAGGTTTCTTACCAGAGGCGATGGTCAACTATCTAGCATTGCTGGGTTGGAGCCCAGGTGATGACCTTGAGTTCTTGGATAGACAGAAGATGGTTGAGCTTTTCGATCTTTCAAAAGTGTCGAAGTCCCCGGCTTTTTTCGATGTAGTTAAAATGAAACACTTCAACAAACACTATATAGCTGCTATGGACTCTGATGAGTTCATAAAACGCTGCCTTCCGTTTCTTGAACGCAACTCATGGTGGCAAGGAAGCGAGTTGCAACAAGCGAGTTTTCGTACCATCGCTCCCTATGTGAAAGAGCGTGTCGCATTGCTCACAGAAGTCGTTGAGATGGTGGACTTCTTGTTCTTGGATCCTTCTCAACTCGATGTTGAGAGATACACCTTAAGCGATGCTGATGTTGATATGCTATTGAAGTTTTTGTCCAAAGTGGAGAGCATAGAAAACTTTACCCGAGACACCCTTGAGGAAAGTTTCAGATCCTTAGGAGAAGAGATTGGCGTAGCCCTTAGAAAGCTGCAAGCACCTATTCGACTTTCTTTGACAGGGCGCAAGATAGGTCCTCCTTTGTTTGTCGCTATGGAAGTCCTTGGAAAAGAACGTTCACTGGAGCGAATTAGAGATGCCATAGCTACAAGGCATTAGTTTTGGTTAAACGGAAGATTATCAAGCGTCTTAGAAATATGGCCCTGGTGCTGACGGCAGTGTTAGTATCCATAACGTTGTGGTTTGGGTATAACTTGTTCTCAATATGGCATTACTCTTCTTCAAAATGTACGAATCCTTCTGGCGCGATTGTAGTTATGGGAGCTGCAGAGTATAACGGGATTCCCTCGAAGGTGCTTAGTGCCAGAATCAATACAGCTGCTCTTTTGTTTCAAAGAGGCGTTGGTCGTTATGTTATTGCGCTTGGTGGATCCAGGCCAGGAGACGTTTACTCCGAGGCTCAGGTGGGGAAAGTCGCGTTGATAAGGGACTCTGTTCCCAAGGCAAGGGTGTTTTCCAGTGCCAATGGGCAAGATACCTATCAGTCGTTGCTGAGTGCGAGTGCGTTGCTCAGGAGACTTAAAGTGGAGAAAATCATCGTGGTATCTGACGGGTTCCATCTCTATAGGTCGGTTCATATTGCTGCAACGTTTGGCTTAACTGCCTGCGGTTACGCCGCAAGCGGCTCTCCGATCCAAGGTAATCTGAAGACCGAGTACATGTTGAGAGAGGCGGTCGCTGTGACCGTCGCTCAAGTAATTGGGTACAAAGAAGAGAGTCTCATCCGACATGGACGGTAATAACACGAGGTAGTCTAGAAAGGACTTTCGGGGGTGGTGTAATTGGCAACACTACAGATTCTGGCTCTGTCATTGGGGGTTCGAGTCCTCCCCCCCGAGCTCTTTTAGTGGCCTGAAACAAAAAGAGCTGCTCAGATGTGGATGCCTGTTTCCTGGGTTGTGTATCCTCTTTAGATCGAGGTGAAAACCTTTAGATCTCCATTGACCTTTAACTTGGTGCATTATGCATGGAGAACTCTGGAATAGTCGATGTCGTTGAAGTGACTCGAAAAGGTTCCAAGCCACAGGCGTCTTTATGCGGACGCCATAATTTGCCGAGATCTGTTGAATTTTTTGAAGTTCGATACCTAAGTGATAGGCGAGATGGAATCTGCCTGCTAGAAACAGTTAGATAGGCTGTTGTCTTAAAAAGAGACATTTATTGTTGGAGCTAGTCTTTATGCGGACTGATTCTTAGATAGTCGCCGCTACTCTATATATGCTTAGGAGGCCCCATCGTCTAGAGGCCCAGGACATCACCCTCTCAAGGTGGAGACACGGGTTCGAATCCCGTTGGGGCTGCCAGAACTTTTGGCGAATTAAAATTGATGTTCTATTTTCATTTAGAGGACAACGCTGTCTCACTTCCTCACAGACGTGTTGCTATTTGTCTGTTGCGCGAGTGTAGAGCAAGGAATTCACGAAATATCCTCGAGCCGAACAGCTACACGGGCATACCGTTTGTTTTGAACTAAAGATGTTGAGAGATTGCTCGAAAATCGGCGATTCTATGAATGTTCATCAGACGCGCCGAGAAACCCCGTCCTTAGAGCGGGGAGGGATAGGCGCATATTAGCTCGGTCTCCTTTGATTCTCTATGTATGTCTGTAATACATCCAGGCTTGCGCCTCCTGCTGATCCGACAAAGTACGATGGTGACCAGAAGTGTGTTCCCCACAGATACTTCTTTACTTGTGATGACCTCTGTTTGCGTAGCATCCTGGCCGACACGCCTTTGAGGGAATTAACAAGACGAGATAGCTGTAGGGTTGGTGGATACTCAATCAGGAGATGCACATGATCGTCCTCTCCGTTGAACTCAACCAAACGAACGTCGAAGTTCGCGCAGACTT
This sequence comes from Actinomycetes bacterium, assembly GCA_021785255.1. Lineage (GTDB taxonomy): Bacteria > Actinomycetota > Acidimicrobiia > Acidimicrobiales > Acidimicrobiaceae > Ferrithrix. The sequence continues at coordinate 912 of JAJYGA010000079.1, read as the reverse complement.
GCTCCATTGCTGTTTTGCAGACGTTAAGCAGATCGTCGTTGAATACACCTCTTCTGTATTTGGTGACAAAGACCAAGTGGGCCTGAAGCGAACAGACTACGCTCCTACCTCTACGGAACTCTTTAGGAAGTGTGCTGATTGTCATGTAGACCAAGTATAATGGTAGTCGTGAGCAAGATCGTCGTACCTATCAAGATCCAATCAGATCGCAAGGTAACAGACGATTTGGGTGCGACCCTACGAGCGTGTAACGCTGGCTAACTATATATCCACCGTCGCATGGGATAACAGAGAGTTCTCTAAGTTTGGCATTCACCGTCTGGTGTACGCAAAGGTCAAAGAAGAGTTTGGCCTTGGTGCTCAAACCACAGTCAGGACAATAGCGAAGGTAGCAGATGCCTACAACTCCGGCGATCAAAAGTTTCGGCGCACACACAAGAGACAGTTCTCATGGAGTTCAGCCCAGCCCTTTGACTCCAGAAATATGTCTTGGAACCTTGAGAACAAGACACTAAGTATCTGGACTATCAACGGACGAGCTAAGTCGGTGCCATTTCTTTGTGCTGATTGGCAGCTAGAGCTTCTCAAGCATAACCCGATTGCCGAGAGCGATCTCATCTTTCGCAAGGGGTCGTTCTACATCTACACAACGATAGATGTCAAAGACGAGACTATGAACGAGTCCCCTAACGGATTCTTAGGCGTAGATATGGGCATCGTCAACATCGCCACTTTGTCAGATAAGACAAACTTTTCAGGCAAACACCTGAATCAGGTTCGTAATCGTAATCTGCGACTACGACGTAAACTACAAAAAAAGGGAACACGATCTGCAAGGCGTCTGCTGGCCAAACGATCAGGACGTGAAGCTAGATTCGTGAAATACACAAATCACTGTATCTCCAAGAAGAT
>JAJYGA010000077.1 GCA_021785255.1 Actinomycetes bacterium | reverse complement strand
CAGTCGTTAGCTAATGCATTGAATTCGGGCCAATCTAGCGCAACTGCCGCGTTGACGTTGGCGCCATCGACGAATCCACCCGGAACAAACGGGAATAATGTCTCTTTGTCCCAGCAGTTGGTCAAGTTGGAGCAGACGTCTCTTGGATATCAATCTGATATCACGCTTATAGAAGGTCAATTCAAGTTGCTTTCAGGCTCTATGGGAGGCCCCTTCTAATGTCTCTGTTTCCAAGTATTTCAATTGCCGGCACGGGTGTGAATGTTGATCAAACTTGGCTCGATGCAACGGCTTCGAATGTGGCTAATATGAATGATCGAGTAGCGCCAAATCAGCAAGTATATCAACCGCAAGAGATCGTAGTTGCGCCAATATCAGAGATTCCAGGTTCTTTGGTATCTCCAAATACGACTAACTATGCACTCGGACAAGGTGTGTCAGCTGTTGGTGTTACGACCTACTCAAAAAATGGAACTCTGGTTTACGATCCGCAGAGTCCTTTGGCAAATACTCAGGGGTATGTCCGCCAAGCAGGAGTCAATTTGGCTAACGAACTCGGTAATTTAGTGACCGCGCAAGCATCGTATCAAGCGAATGTGTCAGTTATCAATCATGCGAAAGCGGCGTATCAATCAGCTTTACAGATAGGAGCATGAAATGATTCCTGCTATTCCACCAGTTGCCTCTGCAGCCTCATCTGGTGTAACGAGTATCGCCCAAGCGCTTTCGACAACAACACCCGCATCTCAGAGTGCTGCGACCCGACAGGCGCCAGGGAGTTCATTTGGAAACATACTTGCGCAAGCCGTCGATCAAATGCAGACATCTCAAGTAAATGCGCAAGCTCAATCTGTGCAAGTTGCGGCTGGAGGTGGAAGCGTAACTAGTGCACAGATTGCTGCGACTCAAGCGACGCTTGAGACTGAGCTTGCAGTTTCACTGCGTAATGCTGTGACGTCAGCGCTTAATCAAATCATGTCGACGCCTTTTTAGGCAAGTTTATTTAGCTAATTTTAGATAGGAGTGACGTGGCTTTATCTAAGTCTGTCGAGGACGCGCAAAAAGCTGTAAACAAGTTTTTGTCCGGATTTACATCGGGACAAAAAATGCTCACAATTGTTGGCGTAGCCGCAGTCGTGATAGGGTCTTTCTTTCTAATGCGAGTTACATCAACGCCAAGTTATGCCCCGCTTTTTACGAATCTTTCCGCGTCGGATGCCGCATCAATTACTCAGAAATTGACAACTGCCAACGTTCCCTATCAACTTGCCAATGGAGGGTCAACGATTATGGTACCTCAGTCGCAGGTCTATCAAGAACGTATCGACATGGCTCAAGCTGGTCTGCCTCAGAACTCGACTGTGGGATTGTCACTACTCGATAAGGTTGGTATTACTTCGTCACAAATTACTCAGCAAGCTGACTATCAAAGAGCCTTACAAGGGGAACTAGCGACAACCATTGAGGCAATTCAAGGTGTGACCAACGCACAAGTCAATCTGGCTTTACCACCTACTGACGTCTTTGCGATCTCTCAGAACCAAAGCCCTTCTGCCTCAGTGTTGGTGACGCTCGCATCGGGGGTAAGCCTTTCCCCGACACAGACTCAGGCTATCGTTCACCTCGTGGCAAGTTCAATTCCAAACATGTCAGCTGCAGATGTCACGGTTGTTGACCAAAATGGCGATGTTCTGGCTGCTCCCGGATTCAACAACACAGCGTCGATAAACTCCAATGCAACTACTCAGTTCGATACTCAGCTAAGTGCTTCATTGACTTCGATGTTGCAGAATGTTCTTGGCCAGAACCACGTCGCAGTAAAGGTAGCAGCACAACTTAACTTCAACCAGTCGACGACCAACTCTCAAAGTATTCAGACCACTCCTAAGGGTACGCCAGTGACTGCACCAACTCAGAGTTCGACGACCAAACAAACTTACACCGGAACCGGTACCGCTCCCGGAGGCGTTCTAGGTGCTATTACCCAGCCAGTTACAGGCGGAAATCAGAACTCTAACTATTCACAGACTCAAACTTCAAACTCTTATGCAATAGGCCAGGTCAATCAGACGGTTAAACAAGCGCCAGGCCAAATTCAGAGACTTTCTGTGGCAGTCCTGGTCGACTCGAAAGTGAAGGGGGTTTCTTCAGCGTCGATAAAGTCTCTGGTTAGCGCTGCAGCTGGACTAGTTGCAAAACGAGGTGATACTATCTCCGTTGTAAAGATGCCCTTTGCTGCTCAAACTCAAGCGCTCTCAACTGCGTCTTCAAGTTCCTTGCAACTTCCATCGTTGTTTTCGTTGGCCAAGACTATCGCTCTAGCCCTGGCGATCCTAGTTGTGATCTTTCTTCTCCTCAGATCGTCGAAGTCGGAGGAAAGGGAGGACATCTATGTGAGAGAGCTGGACACGGAACCACTGAACCTCGCAGCACTTAATGCAGCCCCATCGATGGCGGCTATCTCTATGCCAAAGCATGAAGAGTTCATTGCTGACGAAGTGTTTGACTACATCGATCAACAACCTGAAGATGTCGCCAAGTTGCTCAGGATTTGGATGAGTTCGAGGTCACGATGAAGAGACAGGTCGAACTGACGGGTCCACAAAAGGCTGCTGCAGTTCTTGTACAACTTGGAAAGGATTTGGCGGCTCGTGTGCTTAGAGCAATGACTGAAACAGAGGCTGTCGCACTGACGCTTGAGATTGCCAACCTCCCTAACCTTGACAAGGATCAGATATCAGAGATTATGGGAGAGTTCGTCGACTCCGTTGTAGCGGTCCAAAACGTTGGTCAGGGAGGAGTAGATGCCGCCAGGGAGATTCTTTCTGCTCGGCTTTCTCCCAAGGAAGCGGATGAGATCCTCGAGCAATTTACCGGGGGGAGCGCTGGGAATCCTCTGGGGTTTCTCGCTCATGTGGAACCTTATCAAGTTGCCTCGTTCTTACAGGATGAACATCCACAGACAGTAGCGGTAGTCTTGTCGTACATTCCTTCTGATGCTTCTGCGGAGATCATGGCAGCCCTACCTGAAGAGATACGGGCACTGATAGCCCGCCGCATAGCTATGTTGGAACGAGTCGATCCTACAGTGATAGAGACCACGGCTCAGATTCTTCAAAGAAAATTGGCAGGCGTTTCGAAATCTGGACCTACCTCTGCACGTTCGGGACTCCAGTCTTTGGTCGAGATCTTGAACAACGTTGATCAAGGAACCGAAAAACGTATTCTCTCTGATCTTGACGTCGTTGACCCTGAACTGGCTGACAGGGTTAGGAGCCAAATGTTCGTATTTGAAGACGTGCTTTCTCTGGACGACAGAACACTTCAGCGAGTTCTGCGCCAAATTGCACCTAAAGATCTTGCTGTAGCCCTAAAGGGAATCTCAGACGGAGAGAGGGAAGTGGTACTAAAGAACCTCTCTGAGCGAGCCGCGGAAGATCTCGTGGAAGAGATCGAAACTCTAGGTCCAGTACGTTTGTCAACTGTAGAAGCTGCACAAGCGGCTGTGGTTCGTGTTGTCCGTGAGCTTGAGGCCTCGGGTGAGGTAACTCTGTCGCGTACAAGTGAGGAGATGGTCAACTGATGGCTAGTTCTTGGGTGGAGACTGTGTTTGGGAACTCAGACGGAGAGAGTTCTTCAATCGAATCTAAAGAACCAATTCGACTAGAACTTCTGCCAGTTGAGAAGCTCGTTGCTGATCTTTCTCGAGAGGTGACTCCTAAGTCTGTGGAAGAGATACTTGCGGAACGCCTGAAGAAGGCTTATCAAAACGGCTTTTCCGATGGTCTCAAAGAGGGAGAAGCGTCGACTAGAAAGAGTTTTTTGCGAGCTGAAGAAGAGCTGCAAGAACGCGTTCAACAACTGGAATCGACGACAGTCGCACTGGAGTCAATGGTTGCAAAAGGTTTTGAAGCAAAAGCAAGTGAATTAGCTACCTTTGCCTTTGAGATTGCGAAGACTGTCATGCGTATGGATCCGGATCTTGAACGTAAAAGACTCGGACATATCTTGACCGAGGTGCTTCGAGAAGTACCTGCGGGCAAGACAATCTGCATACGGGTTAACCCAAAGATGGCCCAGTTTCTTACAGAAGTGTTAGAAGAAAAGGGATTTGAACGGAGTTCCACGTTCCAGGTGGTATCGGACATGGCGATAGAGACTGCCGGCGCGGTGGTAGAACAAGGACCTACAACGCTGGACCTTCAGTTAAAGACAGCAACTGATCGAATAAAAGAGGCCCTTGATGAGTTGCGAGGAGTGAGAGAATGATCCCCGCCCTTTGGCAAGACAGCATTTTAGATGCAGCACGACCCAGAGCGATAGGACGAGTATGTCGAATGGTGGGACTCCATCTTGAGGTCGAAGGGATTGATGCTGCCATCGGCGAAGCCATCTATGTGGATTTGGCTGACAGGAAGGTGCCGGCCGAAGTTGTGGCAATTCGAGACGGGCGTCTTATCTGTATGCCATATGGAGATTTGGATGGCGTTAGATATGGTTCAAATGCCGTGCCGATGCGTAGACCGCCTCGAATCGGTGTGGGACCAGCACTTTTGGGTCGAGTGATCGACGCAGAAGGAATGCCTCTAGACGGGCGCGGATCTATCGATGCCGAAGAGTTTGTCTTTGCAACACAGCCTGCGCCTCCTCCTATGTCGCGCCCTCTTATCGACGAGACACTGTCTCTTGGTACCAGTGTGCTTGACACGATGGTACCTTGCGGGAAAGGGCAGAGACTAGGTATTTTCGCCGGAGCTGGAGTTGGAAAGTCCTCTCTTTTGTCGATGATTATCAGAGGTACTGAGGCCCCAGTTAAGGTGTTGGCTCTTGTCGGAGAGCGAGGACGCGAGGTTAGAGAGTTCATTGAAAACGATCTGACCGTGCAAGGGCTTGCCAGCTCAGTCGTAGTGGTGGCTACCTCTGATCAACCGGCCTTGGTGCGGATTCGAGCTGCGTTGGTCGCAACGCGTATAGCGGAGTATTTCCGAGACTACGGCAACGACGTTCTCTTGATCATGGATTCTTTGACGCGTCTGGCGATGGCTCAGCGGGAGGTTGGACTATCTAGCGGCGAACCACCTTCACAAAGAGGATATCCCCCTTCTGTTAATTCTCTCATGGCTAGGTTGCTTGAGCGTGCCGGAAGAAATGAACAGGGATCTATTACTGCTTTGTACTCGGTACTTGTTGATGGAGATGACCTTATGGACCCCGTAGCTGATTCAGCAAGGTCTATTTTGGATGGCCACATTACATTGTCGAGAGAACGTGCACAGATGTCCCGTTATCCAGCCGTCGAGGTTTTGGAGTCTATCTCACGCCTCGAGTCGGCCATTTTAAGTGCAGATCAGCTTGCTCTCGTCCGACAGGCACGTGTTCATTTGGCCACTTATGCGGCATCAAAGGATCTCGTTGACGTTGGTGCGTATCGCCCAGGAGCAAATCCTACCTTGGATCGAGCTCTGGAGGTTATTCCCCGGCTCGAAGATGTCTTTTGCCAAGATGTCAAGAAAACAGTTGCAGCTAATGAGTCGTGGAGATTGCTTCACGATGCTCTTAGGGGGATTGCATAGATGCGTAAAAGAGGATCTCTTGACGTGATGGTCATGTTGGCTCATCTGGAGACAGAAAAGGCAAAGATCTCATTAGCACACGCACTTGGCCAAGAACGTCAGACGAAGCTGCTTTTTGAAAGCGTCTCAGAGACAGTATTGGGCATAGAGACGTTAGGAGAAGAAAGGGGTACTTGCTCAAGTACTGGGCGGTACGTTGACGTACTTTACAGGCATCGCGACGAAGTTAATTCGAACCTAAACATGGCTGTTCAGGACTCATTGGATGCACAACTGTTGTACAAGCAACGAGTACAAGCAGAAAATTCCTTGGAACGCGTGATAGCCAAAAAAGTCCGAGCCGAAAATCGAAAGAGGGAACGTAAAGAGATAACAGACATGATCGAGACCTTTCAAGCGATCTCTGAATCTGAGGAGATAAATCGTGCCCTCAGTTAATTCCGTGCTAAGCGCTATGCAAAACTTGTCGCAGAGCTTCTCAGAGCTTGCTCAACCAAGGGTTTCATCCCTTGGAGCTGCACAAGCTGTGAGCCAATTTTCAACTGTAATGACTCAGATCCAAAGCGAGATGAGTCAGATGTTTTCTAGCGATGTTCCAACTGCTGCTACCTCAGTTGCTTCTCCGTTGACTTCAAAGGATGTGATGCCAATTGCCAACACGCTGGCCTCGGCAGCTTATCCTGTCTCATCGCATCCGCAAGCCATTGCACCAAGTTACCCAGCTTCTAATAGCGTGTCGTTGAACTCTGCCAGCCAGACTTCATTTGGCCGAAGTATTGTAGCTGACGCTGAGAAGTACCTAGGTGTGCCATATCTTTGGGGCGGAACCTCTCCACAGACCGGATTCGACTGTTCGGGATTCACGCAGCATGTGTTTTCTGATATGGGAGTATCTATTCCAAGGACTGCTGAAGAACAGAACCAGATCGGCACTCCCGTTGCTTCACTTTCGCAAGCGCAACCAGGAGATCTAGTGTTTTATGGATCCCCGGCTTATCACGTTGGTATCTATATCGGCAACGGTCAAATGATTGATGCTCCAACTACAGGACAGAAGGTTTCGATAACGAACGTTGGTACCCCCACCTCCATAGTGCAGATTTCAGCGCCATCTACACCTACTGCAGCGTTTTCAGCGGCTGCCTCGACAACTCCAAATGCACCTGCATCTCTAGCACCGATATTTGCTGCTGCAAGCGACCTTTATGGACTCCCACAGGGAATGCTGCAAGCAGTCGCTCAAGTCGAGTCGAACTTCAATCCAAGCGCGGTCTCAAGTGCCGGTGCTCAGGGTCTTATGCAGATTATGCCTCAAACGGCTAACTCGATTGGTGTAGATCCGATGAATCCGACTCAGGCGATCTATGGCGCAGCGTATTTGCTTGCAGAAAAGCTTCAGACCTTTGGCTCGTTACCTTTGGCTCTGGCAGCGTACAACGCTGGTGACGGAGCAGTTCAAAGATATGGAGGAGTACCACCATACGCTCAGACACAAAATTACGTTACGTCGGTGATGTCTATTATGCAAGGGAGTAACTAATGCCTGTATCAGCCAGTTCTAAGAGTTCAACGCTGTCAACCACCGAATCCAACTCGTCCGCCAGCAAAAAGGAGAACTCCAAAGACGTCGGTTTTGGTGCACTCCTTCAAGGAGTATCTCAGGTTTCGATAGTAGGGAACTCTATGGTCTCGCATCAATTTACTAAAGAAGCGGCGAAAAAGCCAAGTAGCTCTTCAAGCCCAAATGCGAAGTCGCTGGGAACGTCGATTCTTGACAGCAAGGGAGCGTCACCGGATAAGCCATCTGAGCCCCATGTACTATCGTCTCATGCTACCTTAGCAGGTGCAGGTAGTTTGATTGATCAAGTTCAACCTGGATCGAACTCTACGTCGTCGTCGATGGTGACGCAAGTTGGTATTGAAACGAATGTGCCTGTACCAACTGATGGTCGTGCAACTTTGTCTACAGAGCAAAGCCCTTCCCCTGCCTCCCCAGCGGGATCTAAAGGGTGTGAGCCCAACTCACTTGCTGCCCCCATGAATGGTACTCAATCTCCTCAAAGCTCAATTGCAATGCAGAACGTGCAACCAGAAGGTTTGCGCCAAGAATCCACACCGCAGAGTTCGTCGCGTTCGAACCTTGGATTTAGAGCGTCTACTGCTCAGAGTGTTTCGCAACAAGGGGCTGCTTCTCTGCTTTTGGCGCCATCTGCCAAGGCAGCGTCGTCAAACGGATACGTCTCGCAGGAGTCATTGAATACCGGTTCTGGAGTTTTGAATCAATGGGTGCCGACCGCAGATGGTAGTCAGACCTTGGGTGTCGAGGCAATTAAGTCTCGACTGCAAACAGGTACTCCCAAAGGCACTTTAAATTCTGGGGCATCAGTGTCGAATAACCAAGAAACGGCAGCCGTTGTTTTAAATACGCCGATTTCTTTTCCTACTCTGCCTGCCGCGGTAAGTTCAAGCACAAGCGTTTCGGTTGGAGCGGGGAGCTACGTTCCTTTGGATCAATTAGCCAATGTGGTAGCAGCACATATGTCCGACAATCCGGCTCTACCCTCGACGATCCATCTGCGTATCTTTCCAAAAGACCTAGGTGTGTTGAATGTGCATCTCAGTGGAGTGGAAGGGTCGATAGCTATAAAGCTGGATGGTACGTCCATGGAGTTAGGAAGTCAACTCAACTCCGCAATGGGTCAGCTTGCTAAGGAACTTCAGGCGGCTTTGTCGGTGAAGGTGTCGTTGAACTTAGGTTCCTTTGGTACTAATCAGAGTGGGAACAAAAACGAGACTTCCTACGAGGTGCCGCCAGTTGGGTCAAGGTCCATCTCGGCCCCGAGTCAACTGAATAGACCATCCAATCAACGCGATCGTGAGAGTCAACGACATGTTGTGGACCTGAGGGCGTGATCGTAATTGGTGTTGTCGAATGAATGAGTTACAAAAAATGAGGAGACCCAATTGACACAGATACTACCTTTACCTTCGACATTATTTGCAGCTTCGTCGAATCCGGTTACATCTCCAACGTCAACGTCGGCGGTGCCAACTCAGAGCACGGGGACATCGGGAACAACGAGTTCAGCTAGCGGCCTTGGATCGTTGACCTCGAATGACTTTTTACAACTTCTGGTGACCCAGTTGACGAATCAAGATCCGTCCAATCCGGTGAATCCAACTCAGATGATCGCCCAAACTGCGACTCTTACGATGGTGCAAGATCTACAAAGTCTTCAGCAATCCGTAGCGCAGATGCAGCAGACTCAGGCTTTAACCCAGGCGAGCTCGCTTATCTCACAACAGGTTACCTACCAGGACTCATCTGGCGTCACCCAAAGTGGCCAAGTAAGTTCGGTCTCCGTGGGTTCCAATGGTCCTTTACTTAATATAGGAGGTGCGCAAGTTCCTTTATCTTCAGTGGTTCAGATCTCTTAGTTATCAGTAACTACCAGGGACGGCAATGGTCCAGAAGCATTGCGACGGGATGAAACTTCTTCTCCGCTATTTGGTTAGTGCGTGAAGACATAGACAAGGAGAGTTAATTACAGTGACAAGATCACTTTCTTCGGCAATATCGGGTATTGATGCCAGCCAAGCGTGGTTGGATAATATTGGAAATAATATCGCTAACGTTGATACTGTAGGATATCAATCAACAAGTATTCAGTTTGCAGACCTCCTATATCAGCAACAACAAAGCGCGGGAGCACCTCAGGTGGGTGTCAATGGAGGTACAAACCCAATTGAGATAGGTTCGGGAGTGCGAGTAGCCTCGACCGGAACTAACTTTAGCCAAGGTACACTTTCTCAGACAGGCGTGCAAACTGACTTAGCTGTTCAAGGTCAAGGCTTTTTGGTCGTGACGCAGGGAGGTAATACTTTTTATACTCGCGCTGGTAACTTACAGCTTGACGCGGCAGGAGAGTTAGTTACACCTTCGGGCGCCATCGTGCAAGGTTGGGCACCTAACGCGACGGGGACAATAAACACTTCGAGCCCGCTCACTAACCTAACGATTCCTCAGGGCCAAGCAGCAAATCCGACCTCGACCAAGAACATAAACCTGGGTGGAAACTTGCCAGCGTGGAATGGGACTGGTACGGCGCCGTCCTACACCGCAACTGTGACTGCGTATGACTCGCTAGGTGGACAGATTCCAATTACTGTCACTTTTACAGCCTCGACAACTCCAAACACATGGTCGGTCGTTGCCACCACACCAAATCCGACAGGAGGAACAGATACTTTGACCCCTTCTGGTACTACGATCTCCTTCAATCCCACCACAGGACAGATGACATCGACTGCACCGATAACATTGTCTGGTTTTAGTGGATACACGAACTTACCTGCTGGTTATACGATGAATCTCGACTTCCCTCAAGCGGGAACGCCCCAGGCCGTGACCCAATTCTCTGGAACCTCAACGATCCAAGTCACCTCGCAAGACGGTAATGCCTCGGGGACTCTAGATGGCTTTACAATAGGCTCTAATGGTGAGATCGTAGGCAACTACTCCAATGGAAACACGCAGCCACTTGGCCAGATTGCCTTGGCACAGTTTGCTAACGATCAGGGTCTTGCTAAGGTTGGTAACCTCTTGTATCAGTCGACCCTTAACTCAGGAGCACCTCAGCTCGGCTTAGCAGGATCTGGAGGTCTTGGGACCTTGGTTGGTGGAGCCGTGGAGACCTCTAACGTCAATCTTGGAACTCAACTGACTGACTTAATTGTTGCGCAGACTGCATATCAAGCGAACACGAAGGTGGTTTCTACGACTTCGACAGTGTTACAATCACTGGTGCAAATGGCGTAGTGTCTTTGAAAGTTATTTCGAGTTCCGCTTCCAATCTGTCACTTAAAGTGGATTTGGAAGCGGAACTGTCGCTTTTGACTTCGTAAATTGGCTGCTTGACAGAGAAATATCAGTCAAATGTCATTGTGTCACTCAAAGTAGCGAATTATTTGCCGATAACTCATCTATAAGGATGGGTGATCATGGATGATAAAAGTTACGCGACTCTCAGGTGAGTATTTAATTATAAACTCCGACCTGATTGAGAAGGTTGAAGCAACCCCAGACTCAGTGATTGCGCTTACAAACGGCTCGCACTTTGTAGTAAAAGAATCTGTAGAAGAGATCGTTGAGCTAGTAGTGCGTTTCAAGGCTCAAGTACTGCAGATGGTGGTGCGATACGAACAGTCTGAGAAGGAGGGTCAACCTAACTTACACCTACTCTCTCATGGGCATGAGGAGGTCTAAGGATGGACTTCTCAACTCCCATAGGAATAGCTATGGCTCTGGTTGCCATTTTGATATCGATGATCATGGATGGTGGAAGTCCCGCGGCTTTAATTGCTCCATCGTCGATCCTCTTGGTGCTGGGCGGAACCTTTGGAGTATCGTTGGCGGGTTATCGATTAAAAGATCTGTCGATGATCATAGGTGCTATGAAATCTGCCATACTTGCCAAGGTAGCGTCACCTGATGAAAGCATCAAAGAGATGGTTCGTTTCGCGGAAATTGCCAGAAAGGAAGGTGTGCTGGCCCTTGAAGCTGCGACCAAGGATATCGAAGATCCATTTTTGAAGAAGGGTATTCAGCTGGCAGTTGATGGCGTGGACAGCGAGAGAATAAGAGAGCTTCTAGACGGTGAGATTGACTCGATGAAAGCTCGTCACAAAGCAGGTGCCAAGTTTTTCAAAGATATGGGAGGGTTTGCGCCAACCATTGGCATATTAGGCACGGTAATGGGATTGATCCACGTACTTGGCAATCTGTCGTCGCCAAACTCCTTGGGACCAGCTATTTCCGGTGCTTTTACGGCAACACTTTGGGGAGTTATGACGGCCAACGTATTTTGGCTTCCCATTGAGAACAAACTACATCGTGTCTCGGACATTGAGGTAAGGACCAGATATTTAATCGTAGATGGTATCCTCGCAATTCAAGCGGGAGCTAGTCCTCGACTTTTGGAGCAACAACTTTTGACTTACTTGGCTCCTAAAGAACGTGCTATCGTCGAAGCTGCTCGAGAAGCTTCGAAGAAAAAGGCGGCGTAACGATGCCACGTCGCCGTGAAGAAGAGGCAGAATCAGAGAACACGGAACGCTGGTTGCTGACCTACTCAGACATGATAACGCTCTTATTGGCGTTGTTTATAATCTTGTTTTCGATGAGTTCCATAAGCTTAAAGAAGTTTGTGGAGTTCAAGACAGGTTTAATCCAGAGCTTTTCAAACAACTCAATAAATGCTCTGCTGAAAGGAAATACGGGGCTCTTACAGAACAACTCGTTAGTGACTCATCCAGGAAACGTTCTCGGACCGCCCATTCCTAGTGTTAACATTAACTCGACGCCGACCCATCAAGCGCCTCCTAATGAATCACAGATAGCACAGCAAGTTGCGTCTGCGCTTTCGCGCCAAGGGCTCTCGCAAGATGCGCAGGTAGTGCAGGAAAAAAGAGGAGTTGTGGTCAGGATCCTATCTGACCAAGCCTTTTTTTCAACGGACTCTGCCGCACTTGGGATACAGGGGGATAAGGTCGTGGACACAATCGCCAAGGTCGTTGCGCCTCTTCCTAATCAAATATCTGTGGAGGGTTACACTGACAATCAACCCATAGTTGGTGGTCCGTACGGTTCCAACTTCGAACTTTCTTCAGTGCGTGCAGTAAATGTGCTCCTGAGATTGGACAAAGTTGATGGAATAAGCCCATCTCGGCTCTCAGCTACAGGATATGGTGCGACACGACCCATCGTACCTAACACTACTCCTGCAAATATGGCTATGAATCGACGAGTGGACGTGGTCATTTTAAATACACTTGCTACGACGTCTACTTCTACGAGCGTACCTGTAGGAGTCAGCTGAGAACAATGAATATGGAATGGATACTTTGCTAAGGAGGGCAAATTGGCTAAAACGGTCAAAGATGAAAAAAAGACAAAGAACGATGGAAAAGAAAAAAAAGGTGGAAAGAAAAAGGTCGTTGTCATCTTAATGATCCCGCTAATTCTAATAGGGGCGGCCGCAGCCTACTACTTTTTGCTGGGGTCGCCATCTAAAGCGAAATTGGCGTCAGCAAAACTTCCACCTGTTGTTTACGACTTTGGACCCGTTACTACGAACTTGAACGACGGACATGTTGTTCAAGCGAAGATGACCTTTGAGTTTAAAGGAGGCACAGTAACGACTCCGCTGAGCGCACAAACACCACAGATTATGAACGACGTTATCGAGACCTTTTCAAGCTGGTCTTATAATGCATTACTTCCCGCGACGGGCAAGTCGGCGTTCGCGGCTCAGTTGATGTCGACGCTAAACAATCTTTTCAAATCGGATCCCGGGAAACCAAAGATTCAGCAGATCTATTTTACGAACTTTATCATGCAATGACGGAGTTGGCGAATGGTTAATTGTGTTCAAGTTGAATGAGTTTAATTCTTCAACTTGAACTAACTAAAGCACGTGTAATTGCTGTCGATATTAAGCTGTGAATTCTGGTGGAGAAGAGTCAGCAGTAAAAACCAAGGTGACTAAATCCTTTGATTTTCGTCAACCAAAGACCTTAGAGCGCACACAGGCTAGATCTATTGAGATGTTGCTTGAAAGTTTTGCTAGGCCAGCCTCAACTGTGCTTGGAGCGAATCTTCGAGTTCCGTCTCGGCTAGAAATCGAGTCAACATCTCAAAAGACATGGGAAGAAATCTTGAGTGAGCTTCCAGAACTTGGTTCTGTGTCAGTGTTTTACCTGACACCAATACCCTCAAAGATAGTTCTATTTCTTCCAGCGACGTTAGCATTGCGTCTCGTAGATCTGCGTCTTGGTGGCGTTGGTGATCAAGAGTTTGAAGCTAGAATTCCAACTGACATAGAACAAACCATTATTTTGGGAGTGATGGGTGAGGTTCTGCCTCAGTTGACGAACGCATTTTCACCCATAGTTGAAACTCGTCTTGAGAGGCTAGGTACCGAACAGGCCTTGCAGTTTGTGCAAGGGATTCCGTTAAATGAGATGTGTTTTTTGGTGAGCTTTGACGTAACTATCGGCGAGTTAGGGTCCGAGACCATGTTTTTGGTATTTCCATTTCCAGCGCTGCGTCCGCTTGTTGAAAGTCTTGGAAATCGTAACCATACCGTCGTGGAAAAGCAAAGTGAGGAGTTTCACCAAGGTTTAGAGACTCGTCTCCAAGATGTTGAAATTAACGTTGAAGTCCTTTTCAAACCTACCCTTTTGACCTCTGGGGAGATTGTTCGGATGGTACCTGGAGATGTTGTAAATCTTGGTCATCGAGTGTCGGATCCACTTGATGTGATTGTCGACGGTGTTCAGCTCTATCGTGGAAGGCCAACCAAAGTTGGCAGCAGACTAGCAGTTCTAATTGTGGAGGAGTAGTCGTGGAAGAGGCCATGAAGGTAATGGAGCAAAGTCAAGAACGAGAGGCACAAAGACGTTTTGGTGCCGAACGCAATCTGCCGCTTTCGGTCCTAAAAAATGTGGAGATGCAAGTCGCTGTTGAACTTGGAAGGGCGAAGATGACAATAGGAGCACTCTTGGCGCTAGCGGCAGGAGACGTCATTGAACTTGACCGTTCTGCTAACGCTGCGGTAGACGTCCTGGTCAATGGCACCTTAGTCGCAAAAGGTGAGGTAGTAGTCGTTGACGATGAGTTTGGTGTACGTATTACTGAAGTTGTGGCTAAAGAAGAGATTGTACAAAGCACTTTGGAGGATAAGTAGTGTCAGAGTTAGCACTTGTGGTGAAGTCCTTGCTCTCTCTGTTTCTAGTTGTTGCCATTGTCTTAGGTCTTTCAAAACTCATCGGTCGTGCTTCAACACGCTTTGGCAAACAGAATCGATCCTCTGCTCTCACGGAGGTTCATGTGCAAGGACGAACTCCACTTGGCAAAGGACAAACTATATATGTCGTGCGCTTTGGTAATAAACGTCTCTTGGTAGGAGTTACGCAAGGAAGTATGACCACTTTGAGTGAGTTCGATGTCGAGGAACCAGATTCGACGTTCGAACCGGATGAAGTTGAAAGTATTGACCTTCGCGACTTCGACGATCCTGAGACCGCGTTGGTTTCAAGATGGGGGGAACGGAGACCCCCTTTGTTTGGAAGAAATCCGTTGAATTCATGGATGGCATTTACGGAAAGTAGAAAAGTTAAGTCAACTAGAGGCTGACTCTAGCCTCTTGGGGAGGATTTGCCGTCCATGGCACCTACAAGTTCGTTGGTTCTAGGAGCCACCGGCGCACTTCCGTCGGTCAATGTAAACTTATCGGGTTCGTTTGCAAAACCTACCGAGTCAATTGTCATAATTATCGTATTGTCACTGCTGGCGGTAGCGCCTTCACTTTTGATTATGATGACAGGTTTTGTACGCGCGGTTGTCGTGCTATCGCTCACGCGAAATGCACTGGGACTCTCTGCAGTGCCGCCAAACCAGGTTTTGGCAGGACTTGCTTTATTTATATCTCTATATGTCATGGCGCCGACGTTGTCAACCATCGAAAGAGTGGCTGTGAAGCCTTACATGTCAGGAAAAATCTCCGCAGTGCAAGCTTACGATGCTGCTCAGACTCCTCTTAAGGTGTGGATGTTGAAACAGACCCGAACGCCTGAACTGGCAATGTTCACTCAGGTGACTGGCAAAAAGCCACCCAAGGTTCAAGACGTTTCGTTGACGGCATTGATTCCCGCCTTTGTTCTTTCGGAGCTGTATAGTGCCTTTGTCATTGGATTTGTAATATTCATACCGTTTCTAATTATTGACCTCGTAGTGGCTTCTGTTCTTATGTCAATGGGCATGATGATGCTTCCACCAACCCTCATTTCGTTGCCCTTTAAGATTTTGCTATTCGTCTTGGTTGACGGATGGACGCTCGTGGTTCACACACTCCTGGTGAGTTATAGATGAGTCAAAGTTCAGTTATTCAAATTGCTGGACAAGCGATCTATCTGGCCTTTGAACTCGCTGGTCCAGTGTTGGGGGCGGCTTTAGCCATCGGTCTTTTGGTATCACTTTTTCAGACCTTGACGCAGATCCAAGAGGCAACGTTGTCATTTCTGCCCAAGCTTGCGGCGATAGCGTTGGTGCTTTTTGTGACAGGGCATTGGATGATAGGCCAACTGATCACCTTCACTACAACCCTGTATGGAGAGATTCCAAAGCTCTTGGGTGGCGGTTAATGCAGATCTCTCTTCAGCCCGCTTTACTGACGGGCTTTCTTTTGGTGATGGCGCGAACCTTTGGATTTGTCTTTGTGGCACAGCCCTTTGCTCTGCCCGCGATTCCTAGGGCAGTGCGTGTGGCATTCGCTATGGCGCTTGCCATAGCGGGGGCTTCGCACATGGCCAGGGTTGAGACACTTCCAACAACGACCTTTGGACTGATTGGAGCTATGTTTGCGCAACTGGTGGTGGGTTGGATCATTGGTTATGTGACAAATGTCTTTGTTAATCTGGGTTCCTCAGCGGGTTCTGCTGTTGGACTCTTTGGCGGTTTCTCCCCGCCCCCATCTTTGGATCCACTTTCGCTGAATCAAGCCCCGGTGACTGGTCAACTCTACGGACTTTTGTGGATGACGATGTTCTTCATGTCCGGGGCTGACACCGTCGTTGTCCAGGGCCTGTTGACGTTGGACGGTACCAGGGTCTTAGGATCTCCAGAGCTTGGCCTTGTGGTGATTGTAAAAAGTGTCTCTGTGGTCATGGGTGCATCCATACAGATAGCCGCACCTATACTTTCAGTTCTTTTCCTATCGCAGGTAATAGTAGGAATCTTGGTGAAGGTGTCCCCTCAACTCAATGCCTACACTTTTGTGTTTCCGCTTCAGATACTTCTATCTTTAGGGTTGATGATGCTTTCTCTTGCGCTGCTGCCAGAGTTCCTTGCCTCTGCCCTTCAGTACATACTGGCGGCTGAGAGTGATCTTTTGGGACTTCGATAGATATGGCGCGGGCGGGAAAGACTGAAAAACCAACGCCGAAGCGGCGAAAAGACGCTCGCAAAGAGGGGAAGATTGCTCGGTCGGCAGAGATCTCGTCCTGGGCTCTGTTGCTAGTGCTAGGCTACGTTGGACCTTATATATTTCATTACCTGACTCCATATTTTATGGAGATGGTTTATGGTTGGGAAAATCTAAATGCTAACTCCCTTACCAAAGGTACGGCTTTGAACGCATTGATTTATGGTCTTCGGACCTTTTTGTTTGGAGTAATGATAGTTGCAGGCGTAGGTTTTGTGGTTGCCTTCGTCTCCACCGTCAGCCAAAGTGGGGTAACAGTAGTTTGGAACAATGCTCTTCCTAAGTTCTCCAGACTTTCCCCACTTTCCAACGTCAAGAAAGTAATTTCTCCTAACTCGCTCTTCGAACTGGCGAAGTCGATATTAAAGATAGTAATGACAGCAGGCGTCGGGTGGATGGTAATCAAATCCCAGGTGTTGTCTCTTGCTAGCGGGCAACTATCACTTTCTGAAGCTATCACCAATACTGTAAATGGATCCTTGTCGCTGGTTCGTGTGCTTTCTCTGGTCGGTCTTACCCTGGGGATAGCGGATTTCTTCCATCAACGACACCGTCTCCTTCAAGGACTGTACATGTCGAAGCAGGAGATAAAAGACGAGATGCGAGAGATGGATGGAGATCCGCTGATCAAGGGTCGTATCCGAAAGATGCAGCGTCAGCTGAGTAGATCCCGGATGATGGCCGCAGCGAAGGAAGCAGATGTGGTAGTTGTAAACCCTACTCATTATGCCGTGGCTATTACCTATAAGCCGGGAACGCATGGTGCTCCACTAGTGGTCGCTAAAGGAAGCGGACATCTCGCATTAAAGATCAAAGAGGTTGCAGAAGCTAGTCGAATACCTATTGTAAGAGACGTGATATTGGCTCGGACATTGCATGTGAGTTGCAAAGTTGGAACTCAGATCCCTCCGACGCTATTTGTTGCGGTGGCGAAACTCTTGGCCTTCGTGTACCAACTCTCTGGGATGGCTCGTTATTACGAGACGAATCACATAACGAAGCTCCTTGATCTTCCAGAGGATCTTTTGGAAAAAGTCTCTCAGATGACATGAGTGATCCGTTTCATATCTCTCTGTGTACGTTAATGGGTTTGTTGAACTTTGGTGAGTCTTGTCCTTTGAGACTGTCTTTATGACGAGAAGTCACCAAATTGACCCGTCCTAGTGTTTTCTTGATCGAGACAACTGGAATGACTTTGCTGGTGAACATAGGTCTCTGTGGCACAACATCCACGTTCGGAGGTTTGTCGTCCATTCAAGACGTTGTTTCAAGTTTAAAATAAGACTCACATCGACTGGATTGTGTTTGGACCAGTTGGAACGCTGATCACGTTAGTGCCCTGGGTACAAGTCAGTGGAACTCGTAGGTATCTGGTTAACATTAGCTCTTTGAGTACAAGGGAAAGTTTCCTTTTGAGAAATACTGCTTAGCTACATTCCCAGATATTAGGTAAAGCATGAGGAGCTGTGTCTCTGCTTCTTTTGGCTATATGTGACCAAGTGTGAACGCTTTGGCGGTCGCGACTCCGAGATCCAGATAGTACATATGGAATGGCTAGGACATGGGAGACTACGAAGTATTTGTGGCGCTTTTCCTTTTTTATACTGCATTGAGGAAACGAGATTTGTCCGTCCGTACCGTTTATTTTCTACCACTATGTGCATCAGTGGATAGGAATAAGATACAGCAATTTCGAAAACCAACAACCGTGTTTTCCAAAGCTTTGATTGTGGTGTCGCATCAGGTAAATAGAAGGACTTTTGACTCTATCGTATGAGTATTTTATAGGGTACTTTGTTAGTTTTAGTACTTTGACATAGCTATAAGTGGCCTCAATTAAAAGATGTAAAAGTCAAGTGGTATCGCAACGGGAATTACCTGCATAGAAAGTCATTGTCCTTGAGAGTTCTTTGAATGGTACTGACTTTAAAGATGAGAAGTGATCATGGTCAATAGCTGATAAAAATAATCCTGGTTATCTCCTCTAGAGTTATGGAACGTAATGTGTCGGCCCATTTAGACCTCTTTGTAATGAACTTGATGTGCTCCTGCTCCTAAAATCAGTTATATGAGCTAGTGGAACCGCATCTTTTCCGATGATGGAATACCTCTGGAAGTGGATTGATTTGCACCTGTCGATAACTGGACCTGCGTGGTCGAGCATGACATTAAACACCCTATGATCGCAGAGTGATGGCTCAGCAGAATAGCCGTCTAAGTCGCAAGCGCACTACGGTAATATACTTGCCTTTCTAAGGGAATAAAAAGTAAAGTGGCCCTGTATAACTTCCGATGAATTGATGCCAGGAAGGCGCAGCACCAGCCAGAGGATGGCTTTCTATTTCGGAAAGTGATATGCCAAGGTTTAACAGGGCTACGTTATTAGTTCCATTGGGCGTCGTGCTCATCGTCGTGATGTTGGTAGTTCCGCTTCCAACCATGGTGCTAGATATTGCAATTACTTTAAACATTACTTTTGCAATGATCGTTCTAACCGTCGCTTTACGAGTCAAAGACCCTCTGGAGTTCTCGGCCTTTCCATCTGTGTTGCTTCTAGCGACAATGTTCAGACTCGCGTTGAATGTCAGTGCAACTCGTCTCGTACTTTTACATGGATATGCTGGGAGTGTAATATCTAGTTTCGGCCATTTTGTCGTGGGTGGCTCAGTTGTCGTAGGACTCGTTGTCTTTTTAATTCTATTTATAATTCAATTTGTCGTCATTACCAACGGAGCGGGGAGAGTTGCTGAAGTAGGGGCTCGTTTTACTTTAGATGCAATGCCTGGTAAGCAGATGGCCATAGATGCCGATTTAAATGCAGGCCATATAGATGAGGGGGAAGCGAGACGAAGGCGAGAGCATATTGCTCGAGAAGCAGACTTTTATGGTGCAATGGATGGTGCGTCTAAGTTTGTAAAAGGCGATGCGGTTGCGGCGGTGGTGATTACCCTTATTAATCTTTTGGGAGGGTTTATAGTTGGCGTTCTCCAACATCATCTATCGATAACGCAGGCGATCGATACTTATTCTTTGCTCTCCGTTGGAGACGGGCTTGTTTCACAGATCCCTGCACTTTTAATGTCTTTGTCCACTGGCCTCGTTGTCACGAGGACATCAAATCAAGCTGACTTTGGACTGGATTTGATCTCGCAGTTGGCTAAACAGGGCAAGGCATTGGAACTTGGTGGTGGCGTGGTGGCTTTTCTTGGACTTCTTCCAGGACTGCCGAAGGTTCCTTTCATCGTTGTAGGACTTGGTATGTACGCCCTTGGACGCCGGGTGTCGGCAAAACAAAGTGCCGAAGAGGAATCAAAGATTCCAAGAGGCTCTGACTTAACTCTTGTCCAATCCGCGCCTGAGACTCGGGTGGGAGAGTCGCCGATTGAGGCAATCGAGTTAGATCTTGCTCTGGATCTGCTGGACATTGTGGATCCTCTTGCGGGCGGAGATCTTTTGGAGAGAATCAAAGGGCTACGCAAAAAACTCGCTTCGGAACTCGGCATTACCCTTCCTCCCGTTAGAACGCGAGATAACCTTTCGCTTCTTCCGGGGGAGTATGTAATAAAGGTCTATGAGGTTGAAGTTGCCAGAGGTTCAGCGCCTACGGGTCGAGTATTGGCTATTGGTGACAATCTCATTTCTCTTCCAGGCGAGCCGACCGTTGAACCGGTATTTCAGATACCAGCTAAATGGATTCCACTTAGCGCTAAGGCACAAGCGACTGCTATCGGAGCCACGGTTGTCGATCGTATCTCTGTGTTGATCACACACATTGCGGAGGTGGTCAGAACCCACGCAGCTGAACTTGTGACGCGACAACAAGTAAAAGAACTGCTGGATGAACTCAAGGTGACCGCACCTGTTGTTGTTGATGAGATGGCGCAGTCTCAGATAGGTTTGGGTGAAGTGCAAAGAGTTATTAAAGACCTCTTGGAAGAGGGGGTTTCTATACGAAACCTGGCAGCGATCTTGGAAGCGGTGATTGATAGATCAAAAGTTTCTCGTGAGCCCGACCAGCTTATGGACGCGGCAAGAGCTGCCTTAGGAGCTCAGCTGATACTTCCTCACATAGTCAATAACTCACTTGCCTCTATTGAAGTGGAAGGTCAAAGCGAGCAGCAACTATACGCTTCGATACATGTAGTTGAAGGTAGAGCTGTGTTGGTTGTCAGTCCTGAGGAGGCCGCGCACCTTGTACGACAAGTTGAAGAACTCAACGAAAACGCGGCAAGGCAGGGTTTTGACGCGGTTGTTCTTACGACTTTTCGACTGCGGACACCGCTTCGGCGTCTTTTGGTATCGCTTGGATGCCAGTTGCCGGTGCTAGCAAATCGAGATATTCCAAATAACGTTCGAGTAGTAAGAGTAGGAGTGATCCGCGTTGACACAACAATTACGGTTTGATGGCACTACGGTAAAAGAAGCAATAGAAAAGGCCAATAAAATTTGCGGTCCTGGCACAAAGGTAGTTTTTGCTCAGCGTATTAGATCTAAGCGTGGTTTCGGTCTTTGGACAAAGATGAGATACGAGATAGTCGTAGAGCCTTCACCTGCCTCCAAATCTGGAGAAGCTGTAGACACAAAGAGTTTTGCTGATGAACTTAGAACGGCTATTTCAAGTGATGTTTATGCAAGCCGAGATACCGCTGAGGAGCGTTTTAGAGTGAGGTCAAAGGCGACCACATTGCAAAAATATAGGCAGTACAGCGGTGATGTCACTGAAGAGCCTGAACAACGCTGCGAAGACACTTCACCTGACGTTGACTTTCAGAGAGCTGCTGAAAACTCCTCTCAAATGGGTGCAATGATTTACAAGAGAAACGGCACGAGAGGTTACTTGGAGACTTTTGATCGACCTGTTTGGGCTGTGGAAGGATCGAACGTCGATGAAATTTCGGTCGACTTGACCAGTAATTTACAGTCGATTCCTTCAGAACCTTGGGGATCTGCTATAAATAGCCGCGTCGATACGTCGATCATAGATCTAACGAATAACAGGATTGCACAGAGCGTATCGTTAGCGATCGACGAGATGGATGAAGTAGTAGATGAAGAGGTTGTAAATCAGGTCATAGCCCTCCGCAGCCTTCACGAGCTTCCTCAAGTGTGTGATGGAACTCTAGTGCTTTTAACTTCTTCAAACGGAGAAGACTCTCACAGATCTGTGAGCGAGGTTGGCCGGCGTTTCAATATCAAAGAGGAGAGGCGGGTGTTTTTGCAGGGACCCTTCGACTCTACTATGCCTGAGGATCCCAAAGAGATTCTCTCAGCTCTCAAACGAGGAGAGTCTGTTATGGTTATGGCATCGAAGTCTGCAGTTATTGAGTTCCAAAAAATCTTTCCAAAGGATCGACTGCTTGTGGTTGTCGAGGTTGATGCGTCTCAACCATTGCCTTCTACGATGGATCAGCTAGCCTTGTTAGGAAAAGTGGACGCTATATCTGTAATCAAGGGGAATACGGTCTTAGATCCACATAGTATTGTTTCACTAGGCCTTCCAATTTTAGCGCTGAATGGTAAAGCATCCTCGGTGTCTCAGTGGTTGAATCTCTTGATGAACAGGAGGGATGGGCTTGTCAGGTAGGGTAAAACTTACTATTTTGATGGCCATTATCTGTGCGGTGCCTTCGATAATTGAGTTCTCCAAGGGATATCTGGTCTTGAGTGCCCTTCTCTTTCACATTCTTATTGCTCTGTTGTTCTCGGTGGTGGCCATGAGTTTCTTGTCGACTATCGTAGCGATATTTCATGTGCAGAATATTGAGCGCGTCAAACGAAAGCGCCTGAGTGAGCTGAGTGCTTCGAGCACGGAAAAAAAAGCCGTAGAAGGGGTGACTCGAGAGATTCCCGAGGCTACGTCATAGCTTGAGCCAAAAGTTAAATTAACTGACACAGGATGTTGACTTGAGTCAATCTTGACTGTCGTCCGAGTATATTCAGTCGTCGATAGCGGTTGTAGTTGAACTGGGGTGGCTTTGAAGTATGTTCTTTCATTGTTGGGTCTTCTCGTATACCTGTCAGTTCTGGGCAGTATAGCTAGGACTCTAGTAATCCCGAGGGGGCGGATCCGAGGTCTGCGGAGACTATCCGACGTCTTGGTCGAGTATCTCTATCGTTTTGTTCTTTTGCCCATTCGGCGCTATGAGCAGAGAGACTCCTTTAGAGCTAGCCAACCCGCTCTCGTCATATTTGTAAACCTCATCATATGGATGACTCTTCTTCTGTTTTCTCTGGCGTTGATGATCTATCCGGCCGTTACCAGCGTGCAACAAGCGATAAGAGAGGCAGGAGCTTCATTGTTAACACTAGGTTTTACGTCGACAAAGAACGCTTGGGCGACTGTCGTAGACTTTATAGGTGGTTTTACAGGATTGACTATCGTAGCGCTTCAGATCTCGTATCTTCCTACACTTTACGCGGCCTTTACGCGCAGAGAAACAGAGGTGTCTCTGCTAACGGCTCGATCTGGTCAACCACCGTGGGGACCGGAGTTATTGGCTAGGACAAGAGTAGGAATTGCCAACATGAGGGACTCGTCAAAAGAGTTGGCCGACTATTACCATGTTTGGGAGCGATGGGCAGCTGACGTCGAGGAGTCGCACTCGACATATCCGATCCTGCTGCGTTTTCGAACACCAAATCCGTACTCGTCCTGGCTGATAGCCCTCTTGGCCGTCATGGACTCAGCGGCACTTTTCTTATCTCTCTCACCGAGCGATGCCCCGGTCGAGGCACGTTTGTGTCTAAGGATGGGATTCTCTGCACTTCGTTCCATCGGGAGAACGGCGAGAGTGGCATTTGAGGAAGACCCTTCACCTGAAGACCCTATAGACCTATCATTTGAAGACTTCCAGTTAGGGGTCGCGAGAATTAAAGAGGTTGGTTTTCCAGTTGAGCGAGATGTCGATCAGGCCTGGAGAGAGTTCAAGGGGTGGAGGGTTAATTATGAGTCTTTAGCGTATGCACTAGCGAAAGAGATTGACGCTGTTCCTGCCCTATGGAGTGGTCCTCGAAGGCGGAGTGAACCCGTTATAGCGACTATTAAAGTTAGGAACAGAACCCCTGACAACCCTAGCGGTGATTAGTGTGCTTGTATCTATGTAGGAAATTGATTGATCTTATGGGGGTTGACTGTAGATGATGGAGGGATCTTCTGCTCGAGTCACGTTGAGCAACTTTGCTGATGTCCATGTTGCGGTCGTGGAGGCGGTCGACTATTATCTAGATGCTCTTGGAGGGAAAAAACATGAGTACCTAAAAAGGATCTTCGATAGTCACTACTTCCCAGATGAGCTAAATGAAGCAATGGTATCTCTTGGCCTTTTTGGGGCTCTGATACCGCAAAGTTACGGAGGTACCGAAGCGGGAATTTTGGCGATGGTCCTTGCTATGGAGAGATTCTCTGCTTATGGTCTTGGAAATACTCTTGCTCTTTTAACTACGATGGATACCTTGGCGATCCTTACGGGTGGTGGCCAAAGACAAAAGGAGACTTTTCTTCCAAAGATTGCCAGCGGGGAGATAAAGACGGCATTTGCTATAACAGAGCCAGATGCTGGGACCAACTCCTTTGAGTTGAAGTTGGCTGCAAGAGCTCAAAAGGACGACCAGAGCTATCTCCTCAATGGAACGAAGGCATGGATAACGGGAGTCGACAGAGCGGACTATGTGTTGGTGGTGTCTAGAACAACGTCTTTAGAGGAGGTCTCTTCGCGAGGACTTCCTAGATCTTTTGGTCTGACATTGTTCATGGTTCCTACTCAAATCAATGGACTTGAAAAAGTAAAAATGTCTACGGTTGGTGTCGAAGGTTACAGTCAGTTCCAGCTATTCTTTGACAATGTAGAGGTTTCTAAAGATATGGCAATAGGTGAGATCAACCAAGGAGCCTCGGTTCTTTTTTCTGCGCTGAACCCTGAAAGAATAGTGGCCGCCTCTATGTCTGTCGGGTCTGTTGACTACTTCTTGAACAAAGCCACAACTTACGCTAAGGACAGAACGGTTTTCGGCGGTAGGTCAATAGCTCATTATCAGTCTCTGCAACATCCTTTGGCTAAAATTCGAGCTCAGCAAGAAGGAGCGCGACTGTTGACTTATGAGGCTGCTAGAGCATTTGATCGTCACGAACCAGCGCATGTCGTGGGATCTTACTCTAACATGGCAAAATATCTTTCTTCTGAGGTAGCTTTCGATGCAATTGATAGGTCGATTCAAGCTCATGGTGGAATGGGATTTATCTTAGATACAGGGCTTATTCAAATGCTCTCCTCTACGCGCCTTGCAAAAACCGCTCCTATCAATAACGAGATGATACTGAACTATATTGCGGAGACGGAGCTGGGCCTTCCTCGCTCTTATTGAACAAAAATTGATTTCGCGTAGATAGAGGTCGTAATGTCCAAGTACTTGATCGTTGAAAGAGACACAGTCTCTACTTTACTGCTGAACAGGCCAGAGAAGCATAACGCTTTGAACCAGGAGATGATCAATGACATAGTTGATGTCTTGAGTGATCTACAAAAAGACCGTAGCGTGAAGGTTGTCATCGTGGGCACCCTGGGAAAGAACTTCTGCGCTGGCGGAGACCTGGATGAGTTTTTGGAGTCTCATGAGGCAGATTTAGAAGATGGATTTGAAGCTGTGGATCCAGGAATGAGTCTCTTTAAATTGGCTTTTAATTTAAAGAAACCCCTTGTCGTTGCCACCAAAGGAATTTGCCGAGGCGGGGGTGTTGGATTATCGACATTGGGCCATATGTCGATTGCTGAAGAGGGAACGACATTTGCTTTGACTGAGGTTCGACTAGGACTGTTTCCTTATGGAATCTATCCGCTACTTGCCAAAAATATGGGCGAACGGCGATCTCTGGAGCTGGCGCTAACGGGACGAGAGTTTGATTGCCACCAGGCATTAAGTTACGGTTTGATCGATGAAGTATCCATCAACTCATTGGATCGAGCAAAGGAGATTGCGAGCTCGATAGCCGAGGCGAGCATTTATTCCTTGGAGAGTGGAATCGAACTGTACAATCTTTCGATGGCAAGGTATGACGAGGGATTTTTCAAGCATGCCGGCCTCTTGCGTGCCGTCTCGTTCAAGACGGACTCACTGGGAGAACGAGTTAGGAAATTTCTCAATCGGAACAGAAGATAGATTTGTGCCGAAGGAGCAGATGAATGCCGAGACCAGGTTGATGAGTGGATGTCGTGGTTTTCGTCTAATCTTTGACAAGAGGTGAAAATAACGATGTCAAAGATTACTGTTGAAATTGACCCAGTTGAGGTTGGTATGGAACCGATGAGACTTGAGAGGATCTCACGTCACTTCCAGCGCTATGTCGACGAGGGGAAGCTTCCAGGTTTTTCTGTTTTAGTGTCGAGGGCTGGGAAAATTGTCTATGCAGATGCAAGAGGAATGAGGGACGTTGCAGCGAGACAGCCTATGGAACTCGACACCATTGTTCGAATCTACTCCATGACCAAGCCTTTAACTTCGGTGGCAGCCATGATTCTATACGAACAAGGTCTATTCGAACTGACCGACCCTGTCTATGACTTTATTCCGTCGTTCAAAGACGTGAAGGTGTTCCAACGAGGTAGCTCCCAGAGCCCTGCTCTCGCTCCCGTTCAGGAGCCGATAAGAATCTGGCATCTTCTTACGCACACTGCTGGTCTGACATACGGATTTCATTACGCACATCCAGTCGATCAGATGTATCGCTCAGCTGGATTTGAGTGGGGATCTCCAGAAGATTTCGATTTGGCGCAGTGCTGTGATGGATGGGCTCAGATTCCTCTGCTTTTCGAACCGGGAAGCGAGTGGAACTACTCCGTGGCAACGGATGTGTTAGGGCGAGTCATAGAGGTAGTTTCGGGTAAGAGGTTGGATGTGTTTCTTCAGGAGGAGGTGCTGGATCCCTTAGGGATGAAAGATACAGGGTTCTATGTAAAAGCCTCTGAGGTAGATAGAGTTGCGTCTTTGTATACAAAATCTCCGCATGACGGATCACTTCTCAAACTGGGATCCTTAGCTCAGGTTCCAACGGAAGTTCCTAAATGTCTATCTGGAGGAGGTGGTCTGTTGTCCACACTCCATGACTATCATCGCTTTACCCAGATGATGCTCAATCGGGGAGAACTGGACGGGGTCCGTTTATTAGGTAGTCGTACGGTGGACTACATGACGATAAACCAGCTTCCAGATCACAAGGATTTGGAAGAGTTTGGCAGGCCCATTTTTGCAGAGTCTTCTTACCGCGGAGTTGGTTTTGGACTCGGATTCGCAGTGGTTGAAGATCCAGCTGCTGGAAAGGTGCTATCCACTGTAGGCGAGTACTCTTGGGGAGGTGCAGCAAGTACAGCTTTTTGGATCGATCCTGACGAAGAACTAAACGTAATTTTTATGACGCAACTTATGCCTTCGAGTACTTATCCGTTGCGAAGTCAGCTAGGCCAGTTGGTCTATCAGGCGTTGGTCGACTAGCGTCCCAGGATGCGCGAAGAGAATGAATGATGGGCTTGTAATGTAAGTCACCGCCGTTTGCGAACCCTGTGCAGGGAAACGAAGACTCAAGAGACGTTGTACGATGGAGATCAGCCTGAGACGATTAATTTGAGAGCGACGACCGTGCCAACTATGACGATGATGCCTCGAAGAACTGGAGACGGTATTTTTCGTCCCAGACGAGCGCCTATCTGAGCTCCGATTATAGACGAGATAGCGATGATGACCACAGGCCTGTAGGCAACGTGAGCTATGAACATAAAAAGTACCGCGGCGACACCGTTCACCACCCCCACGAGCACGTTTTTAAGTCCGTTTAGCCGTTGCAGTGGCTCGGTTATTCCTATTGCTAATAGCGCAATCAAGACGACTCCCTGCGCTGCTCCGAAGTAACCCCCGTATATTGCAGTTAGAAAAACACCCGAATAAAGGATTCCGGTTCCTAATTTTGGTTTTTGCCTTTTGGCTATATATGCTGATAGTTTTGGTTGAACAATCATGAGAGCGACGGCTACAAGAATAAGGTAGGGAACGACCTGTTGGAAGGCTCCCGGAAAAAGTACCAGCAAGATCGCACCCGCGGCGCCGCCACTTATGGCAACCAGGGATAGTTTGATCGCTCTTTCTTTTTGCCCTTGTAGTTCTTTACGATATCCATAGGCACCGCTGGCCGATCCCGGTACAAGTCCTAAAGTGTTTGAAACGTTTGCTACTATTGGAGAGTATCCAAGAGAAAGCAGTGTAGGAAAGGTAATTAGAGTTCCTGATCCAACAACAGTGTTTACAAAGCCAGCACCCGTGCCAGCTAGAGCGATTAGTAGATAGTGACTAAGGGGCACAACCTACCACCTTTAGCGAGGGAACTTTCAAATACTGATTGAAGCGTCGAGGGGCAAGACTATGTGAAGGGTATGCGAGTCTTACATTTAGACGGATAGATACACGCGTTAAAGGATTAGAGCAGAAAGTATCGATCGAAGCATCGACGTCATGAATGGGATCGACTGAAATCTTTCGAAAGGTGAGCGAGTCAAAAGATGTTGACTCTCGCGAATCAGGCGTGCATGTGACAAGAGTTGTGGAGATGAGACTCGCTTTGGTTACGACCTTTTCGACTAGCACACGAATGCCTTTGAACAGCTGTTTGACGGTGTCTTTTCTATGCAGGCCCAAACTTGACGAGCGTCTCAAGAAAACCCGATTCTGTATCCTCATGCGGATACAATATAGGGGGCTTGTCGTGTTGAATGCTGCTCATGCTTGGGTTATGTTTTCTGTTCGGACTGTGCCAATTCTTCGGAAGTGCGAACAAATCTAGTTCCAAGTAACTGTGACTTCACAGATACCTGAAGCCATCTGTGAAGGATGTACTGAGCAGATATTGTTTTTACCAGCTTGAGTTATGTAGATCCAAGGACTCACTTTGAGTACTGTGATTAAAATAAAAGATGGACGATGTATAAGAGTTACGCCGAGCGAAGCTTATTAACTCGACGAGGGTTCTTGTATGTTTTTAAATAGTTTCATCTCTTGTCAATGGCCAATTAAAACTGCACACTCACGGTCACCTAAGTTGCACGGAGACGGACATCAGTTTTGCATGGGTGAAGGCGTCATTTGAGAAGCTAAGGCACCGAAATATTAATTCGATATGTAACTAGAGAGGCACCACCCCCTTTCCAGAGAGAGCCTGAGCAAGTCGGATGGACTCACCATT
>JAJYGA010000041.1:2217-29030 GCA_021785255.1 Actinomycetes bacterium | reverse complement strand
AGAGACGTACTCATGGGTCTCGGACTTGGTCATCGACGTAAGTGCGTACCTAAGTGAAACTCTCTGATCCAAAGCACTGTTTGTCCCGAGTTTGAGTCGTTGTCTCAGACTTGGTTGACCGACAAGAATTAACGAAAGAGGACTAGATGAGTCCATCTCGGAGTTGGTCAGGAATCTAAGCTCCTCTAGTTCAGGACCACTGGCACCAGCAGCATCTACCAGTGAAAACCACGATGGAACTCTCCGTGTGATCTCGGATGATGGATTCAAGCATGAAGGGTCGACGTTCATACGCTACAAAGCTAGTCCGATTCGGTGAATAACAAAATTTTGGTTTATGCGCGACTCGGTATACTTGGGATATGCATACCTGGGCAAAGCTACCTCGAAAGACTATGGCTATTTGGACGTTGTCGGTCACGCTAGCATTGCTCGTCTCGGCTTGCTCCTCCGTGGAGTCCACTGCCGCACACAAGGTCACTCCGCGGATGCATGTCGTGCCGGTAACGATTCCCATCGGTTCGCCGGTATTTCAGGGCGGCACTTCTCGGAGGAATGGCAACGGCCTGTTGACATTTAATCCACAGGTTCCGAGTTCAAACACACCAAAGCATTTCATCCCGCCTGACTCAGCCCTGTTGGCAGGTGTATCGACTCGCGGCAAGCTCCGTCCGCTGTTGACCGTGGCCCAAGGACATGCGTTGATGGCACACTACAAACGTTCAGGAGGGATCTTTGTCACATCAGCATCATTCGTAAACACCAAGACAGGATGGGCCACTCTCTGGAGCGCCGTATCCGCAATGGGAATCGTCGTCAAGACCACCAGTGGAGGGAGCTCCTGGACCCGGATCGGAGGTACCTACAGCGCGGGCAATGGTCCGAGCCTGATCGTCACCGCGGTGAGTGCGACTGCCGCTTGGCTGGAGATCACACCAGCAGGAGAGAATGTTAGTGATTACTTCTACCACATCGCTGCGGCAGGCAAACAAGTCCAACCAGTCTGCCTCTGTGATGGAGGGCCGACGTTGCTCGGAGTTCTTAGTCAAAACGAGGCGTTTGGAGCAGCAATGCCCTTGAATAACACACAGCCCACACCAGCGGGTGTCTCATTCTTCACATTCTCGGACACCAATAGCGCAAGCTGGACTCCTGCAGTTCCTCTTCATTACGCGCTTGCTACCGGAGGTCTGCAAGGACAGCCGGAAGTCGTGGGGATCACCAAGGGATCCCCCAAGGGGATCACCAACGTAGTGGTGGAGACGAATCGCAAAGTGAAGGCTAGCATAAGGATCTCGGATATTCGCGACTTTCCGTCAGCAGCTTTTGGTCCACACGGCTCCTTGCTCTTGGGATGGGTCACCCAACAGGGTAACGCAAAACTAGCACTCTTCGCCTCGGGTCAAAGCAAGCCGTATAGGTCCGCGGACTTGGGCAGCATTGTACCGAAACACGGAGGGGCGGGCCCCTTAGGACCTCAACCAGTGAGCGTTCAAAGGGCGGGGTCATCGTTTCTGGTATTGAGCTCAGCGTCACTGCATAACTTTGGCGTTCTCAAACGTGCCTGGATGGTGTCCAGCTGAAAACGGGCACCTCATTACATTTAACCTAATATTTCCATTTACAGGTTTTTGACAGGTGCAGCTTCATTAGCAGTTGAATCGTCCGTTTTGACCGCTAATAAGCTTTGTTGGCACATTTAGCTGCAAGTGTTTGGACACTGAAATTGTCGACTGATCTAGGTAAACCTCAAGATTCTTGGTGAATTAGAGGTACAGCGTAATCCCTGACGAGGCAAGCAACTAAACCATCATCGATGAAACGCAAGACAGCGCCACGCGGAAGGTTAGAAGGTTCGGAAACTACTCCTAGCCATGGATTACGAACTCGTTCCTCCTAGCCACCTGCCATTTGTGGATGGACTACCACGCGATCACCGTCAGACAGTGCGGTCGTTCGAGAAGGCGCAACTGCATTGTTAAGTACAACTACGTAGTAGCGAGCATCAAGCCCATACTTGGCCAGCAATCCCCCGAGCGTTGTCCCGTTGTCAACCTCTATAATGGCCGCCCCACCTGGAAGTTGCTTAGCAAGTCCACCGCTTAGTTTCAGAGATACGCTCAACATAAGTCACCCTACCTGAAAGTCGTTACCAACCGCTTGGTTTGCCATACTGCGCCTCTACAAGATGCAGGATTCCAAGACTCTCGATCTTTCCAACCGGTACTAGAAGGTTGAGCTGCACGTACCCCGGAAGCCTGCCGATCTCCAAAGCTCCTGAGATTGTTCCTCGATTCTTAACCTCATCCGTTGACAGATGAAGCAAGCGCGCCGCACGTTCCACCGCATTCTCTGCCGCTGCATTGATAAAAGGACCAGATCCAAGAATCTGGATAGGAAGTACTGGACCTTCAAGACTCGTCGCATTTGCATGCGCCAACACCTTGGCACGGCTAATCTCGTCATGACTGAATGGTCGAGCAAGAAAAGGAAGGTCCTCTATCGGAGGCAAAAGAATTGGACCATCTAACTTCAGCCCTTTGATAACCTCGACACGTACGACGACTCGGGCAGCCACATCAGTCGTGTGGACTGCCAGCTCTCCATCGCCTATCATTGCATGGACATCTCCGGCATAGATACCAGCACCGTCAACCTTTGACGGTACAATAAGAATGCTTCCTACCCTAACGGAATCGATGTCCATATGCACATCTGTACGTTGCTCAAGCTGCTCTTCTGTTAAGGCAAATTCGTGCTCCGCTCCGATAAGGAAGGCCCCGAAATCCCCGCAGTTGTGGGAACTTGGAATGTCGATGGCGGGTATCGACCCTAAGTTACCTACAGATATTCGACATCGAGCGACGGTGCCTACTAAGTCCGCTTTGGCAAGAGTGACGACAGGGTGCTGGTGAGCATGGTCATGGATACCCATGACACGTCTTCCATCTCGCGCAATCTCCTTAGCCCTATCGCTGTTGACGGTAATTCCAATTCCCTTCTCCCCGTCGAATGCCATCGTGTATCCCTCAACCATATGAAAAGGAATTACTTCGCTGTCGCAGGCTTTGCATCGCACTGCTGATTCGCCAATCCCATCCAAATAAGTGTCTGGATAGAGAAAATGACGACCGGCGTCTCGGCAAGTTGGACAGATAGCTGCAATAAACGGATCGGAAATAAATCGGCCATCCCAGCCCGAACTTGTGCCAGAAGAAGTGGCTTCCGAAAGCTGTTCAATAGTCTCGATGTGGAGTGCTACCGAATCCCCTATTTTGGCCCCTTCAACTCGAACAGGTAGGCTTACTTCATGGCCGCTTCTCAGCGATGGCGTGATCATTGCACCCCAGCAACCCGGGACCGTAATGAACTCGATATGACCGCCATCCTTCACGGGCCCGAGCATCTCATTGCTAGGACCAACAATATCTGTATAGCGATCTACGAGTACACGAGATGAGACTGAATTGGACATATTCGTTACCATCGGCTACTGCCCTCTTTCTTGCGACACGACGTGACCCACCAAGCATTCCTCCTCCCGTCTGGGAGAGCTGCCGAGTAGTGACAGCCTCTCCTATGATAGCACCAGAAGCGCATCGCCACCATAAAACCTCTCGTTCTTAGTTCCTTGACGTCCATTGAAAATCACCCGATCACTTTGCTTGGATCCACCGACGCACCCCGGCTTTGGTATCCGTCGGCGGCTCTGAAGTCGCACAGGGAATTTCCCGTCTAAAAGGACGGGGTTCCCCTGTGCGACTAATGAAATTACCTGTCTAAAGCAGTAGTCATCTTAAAAATAATCTCGACACAAGAACAACTTCAAAAGTAAGTCTCGCCGATTTGTTATTCCATCTGGGCTTAATTAGGGTTATGAGATGGAATTCAAGACAGTAATCGAACCATTCAGAATCCATTCCGTCGAACCACTTAAACTTACAACCCATTCTCAACGTAAAACTATCATTGAAAAGGCTGGCTACAACGTCTTTAACCTGCGTTCTGAAGACGTCATGATTGATCTGCTCACAGATTCTGGAACAGGTGCTATGTCAAAAAGCCAATGGGCCGCCCTCCAAAACGGCGACGAATCATACGCGGGCTCACCATCTTGGCAAAGATTTGATAGCGCCGTCAAAAACCTCTTCCCTTTCAACAACGTCATTCCAACACATCAAGGTCGGGCCGCAGAAAAGATACTCTTTAGCATTTTGGGAGGGCCAGGAAAAGTTGTTCCTTCCAACACGCATTTTGACACAACAAGAGCCAATATTGAATTCACCGGAGCTAAAGCCGTGGATCTTGTCATCGAACAGGGAAGAAACCCACAAAGCCTACATCCATTTAAAGGAAACATGGATGTAGAGAAACTTCACGACCTAATTGAAGAGATTGGATCAGAACATATTCCAATAGTTATGATGACCGTTACGAACAACTCTGGAGGAGGACAACCCGTCTCCATGGAAAACATTCGTGAAACGAGCCAACTTTGTCACCGTTTCGGGATTCCCTTCTTTTTAGATGGTTGCAGATTCGCAGAGAATTCGTGGTTCATTCAAGAACGAGAATCCGGATACAGTCAAGTCCCCATCTCGGATATCGTCAAGGAGATGGCCTCATTAGCAGATGGCATGACGATGAGTGCCAAGAAGGATCCACTAGGAAATATCGGCGGCTGGCTTGCAATGAACGACGATACGTTGGCAAAAGAGGCCCGTCGTCTCTTGATTCTCACTGAAGGTTTCCCTACCTACGGCGGGTTAGCAGGAAGAGATCTCGAAGCAATTGCCGTTGGATTGACTGAGGCCATTTCCCAGGACTATCTCGACTATCGAATCGCCTCCACGCGATACCTAGGACATGCTCTTCACGATGCCGACATACCCGTAGTCTTACCCATAGGTGGGCATGCCGTCTATATAGATGCTCGAAGTTGGTTAGGGCATCTATCCCCACTGCAATATCCCGGACAGTCTCTCTGTGTCGCACTGTATGTAGAAGGAGGAATCAGAAGCTGCGAGATCGGCACGGTAATGTTTGGTCTGCAACCTGACGGGAAAGAAGTTCCTGCCGCCATGGACTTGGTGCGCTTAGCGATTCCCAGAAGAACTTATACGCAAAGCCATATCGACTATGTCGTGGAGGTATGCCTAAAATTGAAAGATATCATCACTTCACTTCCCGGATACACCATCACTTCAGAACCTGAACCACTTCGCCACTTCTCGGCTAGATTCGCACCACTCGTATAGACCCATACGTAGAACATTCACCAACGAAACAGTAGCCAGTATGTGCTAAGTCAGCATGAGGAGTGCCAGATTTAATTTAGGAATAATTTTCCTGAAATAGCTAACGCTTCAAGATCGTATCTTGTATCTCCATATGGCCAAAGGAGCGAACACTGACACTAGTCCTACGATCCACATGGCCGTATATATGAGGTAGTCTCCGACGGGTCCACCTACCGTCAGAGCTCGCAGAGCATCCACGGAGTTCGTGATTGGATTTGCGTTGGCAAAAACCTGCAACCAGCTGGGCATAGTCGATACAGGGACAAATGCACCGCTTGCAAAGGTTAGCGGAAAGATCCAAATGAAGCCCGCAACGTTAGCACTTTCGGAGTTCTTCACTGACACACCTATAAACGCTGAAATCCAGCTCAGCGCAAATCCAAACAACACAGCAAGCACGACGACCAAGACTGCATTGAAAATACCATGTTGAAAACGGAATCCAATTACATAACCTGCACTCACCATAATGAGCACGACGAAAAGGTTTCTCATGGTGTCAGCTAATGTTCTTCCTGCCAACACGGCAGATCTCGCCATGGGTAAGGATCTGAAGCGATCGATGATTCCGCTTTGAAGATCCTCTGCTAATCCTATTCCCGTCTGTGCTGATCCGAAAGCAACTGTCTGCACTAAGATTCCCGGTATTAAAAACTCCACATACGTAGTGTGCAGTCCCCGCACCGCCCCACCAAATACGTACGTAAAAAGCAAGAGGAAAATCACAGGCTGGATAGTTGAAAACACCAACAGACTCGGGAGACGCACATATCTCATCAAATTGCGCTTAGCCAGTACTATGGCATCAGACACTGCGTAAAGATGGATCTCTTCCACGGAGAACCTTTGGATCTTGGACTTAGCAGATTCATCATCACTGATCGTCGGCATCTATCAACCCATGTCTCGTAAGTGTCAAGAAGGCATCATCCAAGCTCGGGCGCACCACAGAGATCTCCGCTACATCTATCCCTTGAGAGTCAAGAAGACGTACTGCATCCACAAGAACTCCTCTTCTGTCATCGACAGACACTCTCAACCTGACATCTTCCACTTCGACACGTATTTCAGAACGAGCGATCTCAGCAAGGCAGCTGCTAGCTCTATACAGCTCCTTAGCGTCAGTTAAGACTACGTCTAAAATAGTAGAACCCACAAGAGCTTTGATCTCAGAAGGCGTACCGTTCGCGATAATTTTGCCAGAGTCAATGACAACCAAATCCGACGCGAGGCGATCAGCCTCTTCGAGATACTGAGTCGTCAGAAGTACTGTTGATCCCGAATTTGCCAATTCATCGATTATCTCCCATAGATCAATTCTGCTTCTAGGATCTAATCCAGTCGTGGGTTCATCTAGAAGTATTATTTTCGGGGAAGCCACCAGAACTGCTGCAAGGTCGAGACGCCGTCTCATTCCGCCTGAATACTCTTTAACTCGCTTGTTTGCAGCAGCTGACAGACCAAACTGTTCAAGCAGGAAGGCTGCTCGTTCTTGTGAATGTGACTTTGACAGATGATACAGTCGGCCCACAAGTGTAATATTTTCGAATCCTGTCAAGTTCTCATCTACAGCGGCATACTGCCCAGCTAGGCCGATCTTGGCACGTACAGTAGAAGGACTTTGAACTACATCTACCCCATCGATCAAAATCGTCCCGGAATCTGGTCGCGTCAAGGTGGTCATAATCTTTACGAGTGTCGTTTTGCCCGCTCCATTAGGCCCAAGAAGCCCGAATATACTGCCGCGCCTGACTTTGAACGATACCTTCTTCAGGGCGCTCAGCCCACGATAACTCTTTGATACGTTCTTTACTTCGATCGCACTATCGGTATGCACGACGCAATGAACACTGTAAGGGAGGCGGTATCTCCTCAGTTCTCAGCAGGAAGCACAAATTTTGTTTCATATCTGTTCACTTTAACCTGTAAACATATCTTTTTGCTTGCGCTTCGAGTCTTATACTCGTCATATTTTAAAAAACTATGTATTGAGGACTTCGATACCTATGAAAATCACACCAGCTGATCACCGAAGACAATTTTGTTAGGATTGAAAAGTCCATTAGGATCAAGAACACTCTTTATCTTCCGCATCCACTCGATCTCTAACGGTCCATACTGATCTTTCATAAACTCTCGCTTAATCAACCCGACACCATGTTCACCTGAGATCGTCCCACCCATCGACAAGGCCGCAGTCACGATATCTGCAAAACATCTCTCGGCCAACTTCAATACATCTGGAGATCGTGAGGGCAAGACTAGCGTCGGATGAAGATTACCATCACCACCATGTCCAAAGGTACCAACTCTGATCTCATAATTTCTGGAGATCTCTGCAATCTTTGAGATCATCTCTCCAATTCTTGAAACTGGAACGCCGACGTCATCCAAAATGGCAGGTCCCAACCTTTCAAGCGCAGTGAGAGCAAGGCGTCGAGCTTCCAAGAGAGCATCGGCCTCTTCCGGATCCTCTGTCCTATAGATTTCACCCGATCCAGAAGTAGCGCATATAGCTTCGATAAGCTTCAGCTCCTCTGTTCCCTCCCCTCCTTTGACGTCGCTTTGAGCGACGATTATTGCCTCCGCCTCTTCGTCTATTCCTAGATTCCTCCAACTGTTGATCGCCAAAACAGTTTCCCTATCCATCACCTCAAGTAAAGAAGGCGAGAGTTTTGAGGCTATTTCCCTAAGAGCATCCCCCATCTCTTCTAAAGAAGAGAAGCTCGCCACTACAGTTCCAGCCACAGGAGCAGGAGCGTGACGAAGTCTCATCGTCGCTTTGGTAACCACTCCTAAAGTCCCCTCTGATCCAACAAACAGCTGAGCAAGTCTGTATCCGGCAGACGATTTCTTAGTTTTTCGACCAAGCACCATCATCTCTCCGGTCGGTGAAACTATTTCAAGTTGGCTCACATAGTCCGCGGTGACTCCATACTTGACACAGCATAGACCACCCGCGTTGGTCGCAATATTTCCGCCGATGGAACAAAATGAATAGCTTCCGGGATCTGGCGGATAAAAAAATCCCTCTTTCGCTACAGCATCTTTTAGTGATCTGTTTATTACACCAGGCTCCACGGTAGCTAACAAGTTGACGTGATCAATGTCCAAAATGGCATTCATCTTGGCAACATTTATTACTACGGATCCTGATATCGGATCAGCTCCACCTGCTAAACCACTTAGAGCGCCTTGTGGAATGACGGGAACTTTAAATTCGTTCGCCAACTTTACGACAGTTGCTACTTGAGTAGCAGTTGTAGGAGTAGTTACCACGCGAGGCATGTCGCCTTCAACGGTAGTTGTTCTGTCTGTTCGATATGAGTTCATTAAATCAGGATCAGCGACTACGTGATCCTGCCCTATCGCATCTCTTAGACGGTTCACAAAAATATCAGAACTCATAGACCCCACACCTGCCTCGCTCAATTTTACAATCTTAGCTCAGGAGTGTACAGTAAGTCAGTCGCTTCCGACTAAGTCGTCCAGGGTCTTGTCTGGACCCATCAAAGAGCTTTAGCCTCGTCGTACAGTCTCTGAAGCTCTCGCATTAGATCCAAAGTCATATCCAAGATGGCTCTACGAGAGACATTCTTAGAGACAACACCACTCTTGTTAAGGTAGTCCATTGGATCAATTTGATGTCCAACCAGTGCTCTAACTCTTGCAGGTCTAGGGAATTTGCTTCCCGGTGGCATGATCTCTTCACTTCCATAAAATGCCACCGGCACCACTGGCACCTTCGTCTTTAGCGCCAAATAAGCAACGCCTTCATGAAGGTTCTCGACCCTGTCACCACTTCGTCTTTCACCTTCTGGAAAGACCACCAACGCATTACCCTGTCGCAAAGTGGCGAGCGCAGTATTTAAAGAACTCCTGTCTGTGCTGTTGCGATCCACCGGGAATCCGCCCAGAAGTTCGACCAAACGTCCAAGCCAAGGGTTGTTCCACAGCTCTATCTTCCCCATATATCGCAAAGGCTCCTTTACGACTGAACCTACCAACGGAGTATCCATGTAGGACCTATGCGTTGGCGCAAGTATGAAAGGTCGTCTAGGCAGAGGAGCCTCATAGAACACTTTCACGTGAAAATAGTATCGATTTACGATGCTCACGACCGCACGCGCAAATCCATAGAACCCAGGACTTTGCACGCGTGGCGTGTTCTTGATCTGGTTCAATGCCCTATTCATATTTTGCACTATCCTTCCCGGGGTGCTTATCAGTTCCAAAAAGCAACTCTTCAACACAATCTGTCAGCAAGATAAGAACTGAATCCAAAACCTCTTGAGCAGTGCGCTTTGAGGTATCAATAACTACGGCGTCTGCAGCGGGAGTACTTGGAGATATCAATCTAGTCGAATCAGCTAAATCCCGCAAAATGATCGTGTCTTTCTCCTCTGGTCTTCTTTGAATCTGGATCTCGCGTGAAACGCGCAAAAACACCTTAAAGTAAGCCCTCGGAAATACAACCGTACCTATATCTCTCCCTTCAACAATTGAGGAACCGTGGGAACTAACCCAAGATCTTTGCAGATCAACCAGGTACGCTCGGACATGAACGTTAGCCGATACCAGTGGCAAGATCTCTTGAAGCTCCTTAGATCGAAGCTCATTGGTGACATCGACACTATTCAAAGTGGTCCGTTCTTGTTCAACTTCAATCTTCACACTGGAAAGCATCTCTTTAAGTACGTGCTCGTCGAGATGGAGACGACTCTCATCCTCGAGCATCCAGAGTGAGATCGCCCTATAGAACAGTCCCGTTCCAAGAACGGGAAGACCTAGACGTTGCGAGAGCCCTTGTGAAAGCGTGGATTTTCCGCTGCCAGCTTGGCCGTCTATGGCGATTACCGGAGAAAACTGCCTGCCCCAGGGTGAATCGTTGTAGTCAATCAACACAGAGTCCCACCTTCATTTCCTAATTTCTACAAAAGGCTCTAAGATTTCAGATAAGTCCCAGGGATTTTCCCTCTGTTACTTATCTAGATGAAGGATACTATTAGCGTGGCAAAAAGTAGGTTCAAAACTGATAAGGGATTGGTAGCACGTATGGGGCTCACCATATTTCTTTTAGGAGCACTCTACGTAGTATTTGTAGCTGTACTAATCGCTATTGGTCTTCCAATAGTAACGGTACTGGTAATCGGAGTCGCAATCTTGTTCGTGCAGTATTTCTTCTCGGACAAAATTGCTCTCTTTGGCATGCACGGTAAACTTGTGGCCGAGAAAGACGCTCCTGAGCTATATCAGATCATAGGGCGACTTTGTGCCTTGGCAAACATGCCTATGCCCAAAGTCGCGATGGCAAATACGGATATGCCAAATGCATTTGCTACAGGCAGGAATCCGAAGAACTCAGTCGTGTGCGTTACCACTGGTCTTTTGCGGCGGCTTGACACCGAAGAGGTCGAGGCTGTCCTAGCACACGAACTCTCCCATGTTGCCCACAGGGACGTAGCTGTAATGACGATAGCTTCGTTCTTGGGAATGATAGCGGGGATGCTTACCCGCGTCCTTTATTACAGTGAGCTCTTTGGCGGAATGGGTTTCGGGGGCGGCGGAGGATACGGGGGAAGAGGCGGTGGCCGATCGAACAACAACTCCGCAGCGGGAAACATCTTTGCAATCGAAGCTGGAGTAATGTTAGTCTCCATTGTTGTATATGCGATTTCGTTTCTTCTCATTAGAGCTCTCTCGCGATATCGAGAACTTAGTGCAGATAGATCAGGAGCTATCCTCATTGGTCGCCCGTCTCTGCTAAAGTCTGCCCTCATAAAGATCACTGGAGAGATGGGACGTATTCCGACCAAAGATATACGCTCCGCGGCCGCCTTCAATGCTTTTTATTTCACTCCCGCAGTTGCAAGAGGTCAATTCTCCATCTCGACCATCTTTTCGACACATCCATCCATAGAACGTCGGATTGCAGAGTTGGACAAGCTCGAACGTGAGCTTGGAACCGCAGAGTAAGCAGTAAGCTTTGATCAATTACCTAAAGATACTGACTTGGATGGTGATCATTGGGGATCTTTGATGTTCTTACTGGGAAGACAAAGCCGGTAAAGGCGAACCTTGATAGGCTGTTTGCGATACCTGCAGTGGCAGTAACGTTGGAGCTTTCGGCAAATCTCAAATCTGCAAACCGAGCTGGCGTTTGTTATAAACCTGCGTCGGGAAGTGCCTTTGAAAATACTCGAGAAGAGTTCATGACTGTCTTGAAGACCATGGTCGACGATCCGATCCACGATATTGAGGTATCCAAGGATGAGTACGGATACGAGTGGATAGTAATTCAAGACAGCGAGCTCGAAGCACTTACTACCAAGGTTCACCTAGTCAACAAGACTTTAGAGGATCATAGTTTCTCGCCAGCCCTACTTTTATCTGCCTTTCGGTTCCAAGAGACGACAAGAGATCAAGTGGTCTACTGGATCTATCTGTACAAAAAGGGTACTTTTTATCCCTTTGTCCCGCTATCTGGTCGGACAAGAGAGAACGAACGTGAACTAGCGCTCAAAGCAATCGTTGGTACTGATATCCCTGTAGAACCAGACTTAGAGTCATGGATGCCGCCATGGGGTCTCCCCGTTTAGGAGCCTAGTTAAGTTCAAACATCCCAAGAGATCGAAAGGGAAAGTTGCTCACGTGTCTAGAGACGGTTATCATGACGCTAAAGCTCAAAAAGGTGGTACCAAATTTTACCGCTAATACAGACGGTCTTAGGCAAGGCACAAAAGCACCAAGCACTTACTTTGGTGGTCTTAGCCATCCTTTTTACCCTCATAGGAGGTGTATTATTTTCCGTTACCCAGTCGGTGTCTCTATTTACAGGTCTCTACTGGGCAGTTACCACAGCAACCACAGTTGGCTATGGTGACGTAACTCCAAAAAATTCAACGGGCAGAGTTGTGGCGGTCGGAGTTATGTTGACCGCTATTCCACTTTTTGCCAGCCTCTTTGCCGTAGTGGCTGCCTACCTAACAGCTCAAGAGATAAGGAAGGTCATGGGACTAGATAAAAGGGCGCCCAAAGACGCCTACGTACTCATCGTCGGTTCGGGACCACTAGTTAGCCAAACCATACAGGACTTGCATGACGTCGGGCGCTCATGCGTCATCGTTGCAGAGGCTAAATCGGGTGAGTTCGACGATTTCGACGAGTTCGCTCATCTCATCTCAGGATCGCCCTTAGATGAGAGCACTTTAAAGCGGGCCCACCCTGAAAGGGCCGAGCAGATATTAATCGTTGCTGAAAGTGACGCAGACGTACTTTTGTGCACAGTGCTCATAAAACACCTTGCACCTCACGCATCGATCATCGCCGTAGTAACATCTAGAAAAGTTGCTCAAGCGATCAGTGACCTCGGAGTCGAAGTCGTGTTCTCAGCTGAAGAACTCCTAGGTCACACGTTGGCGAAATCTTTAGAGGCGCCTCATGCCTCCAAAGTCATTAGCAAACTCCTGGGCTCGGACGACTATGAGCTGATTGAAGAGTTAGTCACTAGCACACATGAAGGTAAGCGGTTGTCTGAGATAAGACGTGAAAGTCGGGACCTGATTTTAGGTGTTACCAATGACGCAGGTGTCACAATAGGAGTGGCTGAAGATCCCCTTTTATCTTCAGATGATCATCTAATTTTAATACGGTCTAAGGAGAACTTGAAGAGGACGTGAGTCCTCAACACACTTTGACACACTTCGCTAGATAGCCTTCACGCAGTAAATGTCTCCCCGCTCCAGAGTGTCGCCATGTCTTCCATGAAGTTATCGTACGAGGTCTCTACACAACCAAAGTCTTCGATCACGGTATCACCTTTGGCCCTCGTTGCCATGATAGCAGCACACATAGCGATACGATGATCTCCATAACTTTGCACGCTGCAGGTTTTCGGCGAAAACTCTGAGTCACCGTCTACTCTGAGCGATGAACCATCGCTTCTAACTCGTGCTCCAAAGCGTTCGAGCATCTCCACCGTAGTAGAGATGCGATCTGACTCTTTCGTGCGCAACTCCTCGATGCCATGAAATACGGTGGTTCCACTAGCGAAACATGCAACCGTAGCCAACAGTGGCACCTCATCGATCAATCCAGGTACTTCGTTAGCACGGATCTCAGTACCTCTCAATTTAGAGTACTTGACCATCAAGTCTCCCTTGGAGAATACATCCATATCGCTCCTGCACTCATCGATCCTCGCCCCCATGCGTCGTAGGACTGAGATATAAGCGTCACGGCCCTCGCCCAAATAGAGCTGCTTGAAAGTGACCTCTGATCCTGGTGTAATCAGAACTCCGCCAATAAAAAATGCAGCTTGGGAGGGATCCGAAGGAATGGAAAGTTTAAACCCCTTCGGTGCAGAACTCATCTGCTGTACTGTGATCTCTCTGCCTTCGTCTTTGGGCTCGATCTTATGATCGATACCCAGATATGCCAAAAACTCTTCGGTATGAGAACGCGTTCTAATACGTTCTCGTACAAGCGTAGTTCCCTCTGCAAAGAGGCCAGCCAGAATCAAGGCAGACTTGACCTGTGCAGATGGTACTTGGGTGTCAAGTTCCTTACCTTTTAAAGCAGTCCCTCTTATTGCAATCGGTGCAAGTGCTCCATATTCTCTTCCATCTATCGTTGCGCCCAGTTCTCGCAAAGGAGCAACCACCCTCATCATCGGTCGCTTTACGATTGAGGAATCTCCCGTCAAGACGAAATGTCCGTCAACCCCGCTCAAAACTCCTGTCATGAGGCGCAGCAACGTACCTGAATTATCCACATCTAGAATCCGCGAAGGCTCCTTATAGCCCCTTAAACCTTTGGCATTTACAGTTACCGACGTGCTATCGACTGAGTCCCTTACGACATCGACACCAAGGGCGGATAGGAGTTTATAAGTCGCCTTCACATCGCGCCCTGAAGAGAGTCCTGTAATCTTTGACGTTCCGTTACATAGTGACG
The DNA here is from genome assembly GCA_021785255.1 of Actinomycetes bacterium. Taxonomy (GTDB): domain Bacteria; phylum Actinomycetota; class Acidimicrobiia; order Acidimicrobiales; family Acidimicrobiaceae; genus Ferrithrix. The sequence continues at coordinate 14,775 of JAJYGA010000041.1, read as the reverse complement.
CAAAGATGAGAGCGCGATGCGATATCGATTTGTCTCCCGGCGATATGAGTTCCCCAGAAAAAGGAGCGGTTCCGCCTCGAACTACGGCTCTGACTCGATCATAAGTTTGGTCTTGCATCTAGCACTTATTCCGGTAGGTCATCGCGTAGTCCCCTTGCACCATGCAAGTATACATGGTGCAACTCACCGCGACTTTTGGAAGTCTCGAGGTGCACCAGAACTCTGAGACAAAGTGGAGTGGCGTCAACGACGTCAAGTTCCCTGGCGCACATGAGAGGAACATCACCGAGTCCAAGCTCTCGCGCTGCTGCGGCGGGAAACATTGAACGCACGTCATCCGTTGCTGTAAAGATGATAGAGATCAACTGCTCCTTATCGATATCATTGACTTCGAACATCTTAGAGACCAGTTCTTTGGTCTTTTTCGTCACTTCGCTAACGCTATCCTCATCGACCGTAGTCGCACCTCGGAGTCCTCTAACTGGCATCTACGAAAGTATATAACGTCACAGAACCCAAAGAATCGCTATAGCGCCGGTTCCCTTGTCGTATCATCTGTCAGTCTGGGGCCTTGACCTCACGTTAGCTGACGACGCGTTCCGCAACTGAATCACCTCTTTTGGGGACAATTCTCTGTACTCTCCAGGTTTCAATGTCCGATCTGTTATAGGTCCAATTCGTATTCGCACCAATCTTACAACCTCATTTGACACCGACTCATACATTCGGCGGATCTGGCGATTTTTACCTTCGTGCAATGTCATTCGCACTACTTGAAGATCCAACCGACTTATACGGGTTGGCAACGTCGGACCATCATCTAAAATAACTCCCCTTTTAAGCTTTGAAAGTTCAGAATCAGTAGGCGGACGTCTGAGATGCACCAAGTACTCCTTTTCGACTCCATGAGACGGATGAGTTAGCTGAAAGGCTATCTCCCCATCGTTAGTCATGATAAGTAAACCCTCAGAGTCTCCGTCAAGTCTACCCACTGGAAACACCCTTGGTTCTTTGGGGACCAGTTCGACAACGGTTGTTCTACCATGAGGATCTGAAGAAGTGCTTATGACTCCTCTCGGTTTGTTCAACAGATAATAGACCAAGTTAGCTTTCGTGGACACGACCTGTCCATCAACTTCTAAACGATCCCTCTCTGGCGTCACGCGATCTCCAAGTACCGCCACCGTTCCATTGACCTTAACCCGTCTCGCAAGTATGATCTCCTCGCAGACGCGGCGCGAGCCATACCCAAGACGCGCTAGTACCTTTTGGACCCGCTCAGGACCGTTGTCCGCCAAGTCATTCATCTAAGAACTACTATCAGAAAACAAAGCCTCTTCCAAATCTTCAACGACTCTTGCATCAGGAACAAACTCGTCTAGTGGAGGAAGCTCTTCCAAAGAGTAAAGCCCAAGTCGCTCCAAGAACAACCTTGTGGTTCTAAACAGCAATGCCTTTCCTGGACCATCGTCACGTTCTTTTGACTCTATGTATCCTCGTTCAACCAGCAGTCGAAGAGTTGCGTCTGAGTTTACTCCTCGAATATGAGTTATTTGAGCTCTGGAGATCGGCTGCCGATATGCAACAATTGCAAGGACTTCTAAGGCTGCTTTGGATAATCTCTCTTTGTAGCTCAAGTCAATATAACGTTTGACCACTGATTCAAACTCCGGACGAGTTCGTATCTGGTATCCACCACCTATCTCAGCTAAATAGAAGGCCCTTCGCGACTCATCATAAAATCTTCTCAGCGTCGATATAGACTCGGCAACAACTTCTAGGTCCACCGCGAGCATATCCGAGATCTCACTTGCAGAGAGAGGTTCCGAAGCAACCACGAGTAGCGCTTCAATGCTGGAAACAACCTCTTGTGTTAAAGGTCCAAAAGCACCGTTACCTTTCATCTCGTCGGCCGCTTTCACCATCACCTCCACCATTTTCAATCTATAGCTCGAATCAGCTCAGCAAACTTTTCAAATTCGACTTCCGACACCTCTGCACCTAGACTAACCAAAACGCCTTCTTTGTCGTCTATCTCAGTCATCTCGAGGATAAGAACGCCTGCTCGAGCCCCTTCGAGGATAATGAGAAAACTCACCACCACCTCGAAACGGCTTGTGGAAAACTTGATCAGCTCCGCAAACGTAACCTTCTTAAACGTGATGATCTTTCCCATCACCGCCTCACCAACCTCACGGACAGAGATTGGAACTGTAGTGATGTGTGAAGCGTCTATCACCTCCTGCTCAACTGTAGACACCATACGCTCGAAGACGTCTCTAAGGTCTTTAGGAGATATCTTTCTAAGTGGATCCGCAATATCTGCCACAAGTTCCAGATCGGGCCCTACGCTTCGAGCAATCGTCGTGCTCGTCTCTTCAATACATCGCTGGATCTCCAAGGAGACTTCCTTGAAGACAGTGGCTCCCAAAATAGAGATGAGAAGCAGTTCTTTCTCTTCGGCGGAAGAGATCTCATCTAGATCAAGATCTTCCTCTGATGTTTTTCCTAACATGCTTCGACACTTATGTCTAAGAAGAGTAGTCATAACCGATATAAAGCGGCTCAATGTGTCAAGGGGGTGGGTACTACGGGCATCGATCGCTTCAATGAACTCCAACACCAAAGAAAACAAAGTAATAGAGTTGACATCTATCTTTCCCGAGGTAACATTCCCCATGAGAAGATCGATCGGACCCTCGAAGTCATTGATTTTGACGTTATAGGTCATCTATAACTCCGTTCTTGCCTAGTCCAATCTCAATTAAATGGGCAATGGTAGAAGCAATCAACTTCGAGCCTTCCCAGGAGCAAAACGCGAACACTTCCCTAGCTACTTCTTTTGAGTCAGCCGAGTCTGACACTACCCTCAGTGCGCCCCAGGGAACACCATGGTTTATTGCCACTTTAGCTATCGCTCCAGTCTCCATATCCACAAGCTGTGCGGCCGGAAACTGCGAAACAATTGCTGACTTTTGTTCTACCGAAGTTACCAACGTATCTCCCGTTGCTACTGTTGCTGTATGCAAAGTAGCTCTTGTGCCAAAACGATCATAAACACTACAACTCCAAGACTCCAGCAGCGGCTCGACGGCAAGATGCAGTGTTTCTGTAACCTTGGCATGTGATCGATACAGTGGACTGCTTTGGCCCATAGCTACACCAGGACTTTCAACGATGGGGCGAAGATCGAGATCATGTTCTAGCGCCGTTGTTACTAAAGCGATATCGCCAACGTTGAAATCATCCGCTAACGATCCTGATACTCCAATTGAGATGAGAACATCGACATAATGCAAGCTAAGTAGCATCGCCGCCGCCGAAGCCGCATTGACTTTACCGACTCCGCTTATACACAGTACTAGTTCATCGCCAAAGTAAATCTCCTGTGTCTTTGCATATTTGTCCGCCTTGTGAATACGGCTTGCAAACAAATCTAACGAGTGGGAAAGTTCTGCTTCCATAGCAACAATCACCCCAATGGTCAATGAAACTCCTTCCATTTACCACGGGTTCGCTCCGTGTATCATCTTGAGAAAAGCCTACTCTAACTACTTTAGATGACATAATCCCCGCAGCACGATACGAAAGATGAGCTAAGTCGAGAGACAAAGCCTTAAATATCTTGAACCATTACCCATAGCCAAAGTCCCATAAATATAAGCACTGACACACAAAGGGCATTTCAGGACTCCATAAAGTTAACTTCGGACCAAAGTGTTGGAAAGCATGCGCTATATCAGCACCTTCGCTGAACAAACTATCTGAAACAAGCTGGAGGTGCTCCCCATAAATTCTTGATACGGCATCATTAGATTACAAGAGTCGCCATTGTAAGGTGTAAATAAGGCAAGTACATGCGAATCTTGTCGAAGTTTTCCAACTATCGTATTTGGGATATGACAAAAACCAAAAGAGTGCTTTCAGGTATTCAACCATCGGCAACCCCTACGCTGGGGAACTACTTGGGTGCGCTGAAGTTTTGGGTCGAAGATCAAGATGAAGCTGACTGCTACTACTTAATCGTCGATTTACACGCTATAACCGTCGATCAAAGTCCTGAAGTACTAAAAGAACATACTTTGAACTTAGCTGCTCTGCTTCTGGCTATAGGGATAGATACCAAAAGGTCTACCTTGTTCATTCAGAGCCAGGTACCTGAACACGCCCAGCTGGGGTGGCTCATGGAATCGACCGTCACCTTTGGAGAACTCTCCAGAATGACACAGTTCAAAGAAAAAGGCAAGGGATCCAACACTACCAGAGCATCCCTATTCACCTATCCTGCGCTTATGGCAGCAGATATCTTACTTTATCAAACGACGCATGTACCAGTCGGCGAAGATCAAAAACAACACCTCGAACTGGCGCGAGATCTAGCCTTACGGTTCAACAATAGATATGGAGACACCTTCAAAGTACCTGAGCCTGAAATTCCAAAAGTCGGCGCACGAATTATGGATCTCCAAGATCCCTTACGTAAAATGTCCAAGTCCTCTAAGGCGGCTTCGGGAAACATATATCTGACCGACACAGCAGACTCTGTCAGCAGGAAGATAAAAAGAGCAGTCACTGACGCAGAGAACAAAGTATACTTTGATCCCGGCAATCCCCAAAAAGCGGGAGTCAACAACCTGTTGACCATTTTTGGTGCTCTTACTGGCGATGATCCTAGAGACATTGCCGAACGTTACAGCGGATACGGAGCGCTAAAGGACGACCTCGCAAACGCCCTGGTTGACACACTAAATCCCATAAGGAGTAGAATTGTCGAACTCCGCTCTGATGATACTTCACTCATAGCGTTATTGCGCGAAGGCTCAGCCAAAGCTCAAGCGATCGCAAGTAAAACTCTGCGCAACGCCAAGGAGGCGATGGGTCTCATTTCATGAACTACCGGCGAGGAGATTACTATAGCTATCTGACGGTAACTATAGTAACGTTCGGAGCATCGGAATCAAAGGAGTAGGTAGACGTCTTTCGAAACATTACCCCCTGTAACTAATTTGGGCTCTGGAACTTGGTCCATACCAGTTCCGATCCCTGGAGGTGGCTTAAACTATGTGCTGGTATACGTGTTTGAAAGTTCACAAGGGGTTTCCCTACTAGACGTGGGTTGGAACACCGATGAAGCCTTGGATGCATTAGAAAATGGACTTCACTCTATTGGGGCCGATATACGTTCCATTGAATCCATCGTTGTAACTCACATACACCCCGATCACTATGGTCTCGCTGGGAGGGTTCGGGAACTCTCAGGCGCAACAGTTGCGTTGCACCCCTTGGATGCCATGCTAACGCGTTCACGCTATCTCGATCCTGCGGATCTCCTCCTTGAAATGCGTACTTTCTTGATGGAGGCGGGTGCACCCAACGCTCAGGTTGAAGAACTTCAAAATGCCTCTTTACCTGCTTTGGATCGGAGGAGCTTTGTCGAACCTGACATAGAGATACATGACAATGAGATAGCACCAATTTCTGGTCGGAGCTTGAAGGTACTTTGGACACCCGGCCACTCCCCTGGACACATATGTCTTTACGAAGAGAGATTCAAGCGGTTGTTTTCAGGAGACCACATCCTTCCTCACATTACCGCTAATATCTCTTATCATCCACAGTCAGGAGAGAATCCCCTCAAAGACTATCTTGCATCATTAGAGAAGATCAACGGCTACGACATAGAACAGGTGGAGCCAGCACACGAGTATCACTTCGATCACCTACACACACGGATAAGAGAGATACAGCAACATCATGTCGATCGTCTTAGAGAGGTCAAAAAGGCACTTGAGTCCCAAGAGGCGAAGACCGCCTGGGAGGTTGCACAAGAACTCACCTGGTCCAGGCCCTTTAATAGTTACCCGCCTTTCATGAAGAGAATGGCAGTCGGGGAGACGATTTCACACCTTAAATACTTAGTCAGCTCTAATGAGGTGTACGCAAGTACGAAAGGACCTGTTCGCTATAGCACGGTGAGTCTGTAGTACTCTATTTACTTAGGGCATATACAAAAGGAGATAACGTGGTCAAGCTAGTTGCGTTGTGGGGACGATGCCAAGATGAAGACTCACAAGAAGATTTTGTCTCTGAATATCTGAAAACCCATATCCCTCTTGTGGGCAAGGTTCCAGGTCTCTCCTCCGTAACGCTTTCATATATACCCAATGGTCCTTACTCGCGACTGGCAGAACTCCACTTCGCGGATGTTGCATCCTTACAGATGGCTCTTGCGTCCCCAGAGGGAGCAGCCTTGGTAGATCATGCGAAGGCTCTTGTGGACAAGTTCGGTATAACTTTGCAAAACTTTGTGGCCGTAGAGGAAAATAGCTAGTGTTGATGGTATCCTATCCATTTTGGTAATGAAGGTTCCAAGTATGGTCTGTTACCGAACAGACACTAACTCACTCCGAGGATAACCCACCACCTAAAGTGGCACCGCAGATGGAGGTTTGATACGTTCGAAGGTTGCTCCCGTCGATACTCCAACGAACTCCAGCGAGTAGCTATCGACAAACCTCCTCTTTATGTAACCTGTAGCGATTATGTGATTGGACCCTGTGTCGAAGTAAAACGATGTAACGTTACCTGCATCGGATCCTTCTACCATCAAATTATCGGAGTTGATCGATTGATCGAGTCTTTCATGTGAAATAAAGGTCGCGAATACCAACGGCGCAATAGATCCTCTTGAATCCATGCGTGCAACTAGTTCTTGTCCTGTATAACATCCCTTCGACAAAGAGACGAGATCTGCAAAGATATCAGAAAATGTCGCAGGGAAAACAGACACGTTTTCCAAGTCACGCATCAATGGTGCTATTTGTTTAGAACGAAGCAAACCAAGGTACTCCAAGTTTGCAGATAGGTCGACTTTCGCGGTCGACGATCTGTCAATATCAAAAGTTCCTATTGAAAACGGCGTCGGAAGCAAGCGAGAAGCAACATAAACCAGAGGCTCCCCGCCCATGATCATCTCACCATCAGAGGTAAATACCTCTACATCGCTTTCAAGAGAAAACTCCGTCTTTGCCCTGATAGCAAAGCGCTTAAGTCTCGAAAGAAGGGTCTGCCCATATCCTTTGTCGACAAGCAGGTTTAAGGTATCTTCCGATCTTACAATGGTCACCAAGGAGTGAACTTTTCCAGTAGGTTCAAGTACAAACGCATCTAACGAACCGCCCTGTTCAGTTAGCAAGTTAACGTCTGTAGTCACTTGACCTTGGAGATACTCGTTCGCTCCCTTACCAGAAAGTCTTACAACGTCAATTGGGAGTAGAGTCATTGCATGATCCATCTTTCATAGACATCCGCTGTTGGCCAAAGCCACAGCTGCTAACACAGCTTTGGCTTTGTTCACACATTCAAGATCCTCCATCTCCGGATCCGAATCTGCCACAATACCTGCTCCAGCTTGTACCCATCCCCGACCGTCGTTTAAAACAACTGCGGTACGTATCGCAATAGCTACATCAAGGTTTCCGTTAAATCCCAAGTAACCAAAAACTCCACCGTAGACACCTCGTCTGAGCCGTTCGAGTTCATCAATTATCTGCATGGCACGCACTTTAGGCGCACCAGAAAGTGTGCCCGCGGGTATTGTCGCTTTCAGAACGTCAATGGTAGTGAGCCCATCTCGCAACCGTCCACTTACTTCTGAGGAGAGATGCATGACGTGGGAAAACTTTTCAAGCACCATAAACTCATCCACTTTCACCGAACCAAAAGACGATACCTTGCCTAGATCGTTCCTCGCTAAGTCAACAAGCATGACGTGCTCTGCTATCTCTTTTGGGTGTTCTAAGAGTTCTGCCCCTAAAGCTCGATCTGCCTCTTGGGATACCCCTCTTGGCCGAGTACCGGCTATAGGACGAGTAACAATGGTTCCGTCTTCAACTCGGACAAGAGCTTCAGGAGATGAACCCACAACACTAAAGTCCTCTGACTTTAAAAAATACATATAAGGAGAAGGGTTTAACAACCTCAACGCACGATAAAGTTCCAACGTAGAACTGTGCAACTGAAATCCAAATCGTTGAGAAAGTACGACTTGAAAGATCTCCCCATCAAGGATTTGTTCTTTGGCGACCTTCACGGCGTCGACAAACTCACTTGATGAAACTAGACGGTCACTTGGTTCGACTGTGTCATGGGTCGCGCGAAACACTCGCACTTCAGGTAATACTGGCGTAGCTAGGTCAGCGACCATAGCCTTCAAAGAGTCGACTGCACCTTCAAACACCGTTTGCAGGTTGTTCATAGAAAGATCGTCAGGGACAATCACATTTTTTACCAGCACGACCATTTGACGCCAGTGATCAAAGATCGCCAACTCTCCCACCAGCTGAAGATAAGCATCTGGCATATCCACGGTATCTGAGCTTCCTCTGCCCAGTACTGGTTCCACTTCGCGAACTACATCATATGCCAAGTAACCAACCAATCCAGAGTCAAACACCTCATGGACATCGGATACGTGATACTTGTTCAGCAAAAACTCTAGATACTCCAGAACCATTGTGCCACCTGGCAACTCAGGAACGTCCTTGCCGCTTACAACAACAGATTCACCTCTCTTGGTGACTACCGCAAGCGGGTTGCGTCCGACAAAAGAGTACCTAGACCACCTTTCCCCCTGCTCAACTGACTCCAGAATGAAACCAACACATTCGTCTTTTACAAGGCTGTGAAACGCCGCCAGTGGGGTCAAGGAATCAGCAACTAGAGAAACTTTGACTTGGGTAAGTTTCGAAGATAGACACCTTTGGTAGAACTGGTCAAAGTCATTATAGATATCGTTGAAGTCGCAGTACACCAGTTAGCGATTCTCCTTAGCGATGGTGTTGAAAAAGCATGAGTACTCACCAGTATGACACGCCCCTTCACCTGTTTGAACAACTTTCACCAACAGCGTATCCAAGTCGCAGTCACACCTTATCTCTTTGATCATCTGCACGTTTCCCGAAGTCTCCCCTTTTGCCCAATAGGTCTGACGCGATCTCGAATAAAACCATGTTCTTCCCGTATTTATCGATCTCTCAAGTGCCGTTTTATCCATATAGGCCACCATAAGAACTACCCCGTTTTCATCGACGACGACAGATGGGATAAGACCATCTTGAGAGTACTTTAATGTTTCCAAGTCGATGTCACACAAAAGAGGCTGAACGATCTCAGGATTGTTCATAGGTATAGTCCCGTCTCATTTTCAATACGATCAGCCGCCACTGCATGGATATCGCGCTCTCGTAGAATTAAATAAGCATCCCCTTGGACCTCAACTTCATACCTATCCTCCGGCGAAAAAAGTACAAGATCTCCGGATTTAATAGATCTGACATTAGGTCCAACAGCCACCACTTCAGCCCAGGTAAGTCGCTTCGCCACTTGAGCAGTCGCCGGAATCAAGATACCCGATCTCGACTGCCGCTCTCCTTCTCCTGTAGGCTGAGAGACCAAGACTCGGTCAGCCAACATAGTAATGGACTGTTTGGTTCTGTCCTCGCCGCTCACGGCACCTCCATCTGCAACAGTTATGAACACATCTCAACTGGGCGTACATTTAGTCCATTAGAAAATAGCGCATCTTTAACTTCTTTTATACTTATTTCACCGTAATGAAACACAGAAGCCGCCAACAGTCCCTGAGCGTTGCCTTCTAAAGCACCTTCCACAAAGTGCTGGATCGAACCAACTCCTCCTGACGCGATTACGGGTATTGATGTTGCTTGTGTGAGGGATTTTACAAGGTTGATGTCAAAGCCCTCTTTTGTTCCGTCTCTATCCATCGAGGTAACCAAGATCTCTCCCGCTCCTCTGTCTTCGACTTCTTTTGCCCAAGCTATAGCATCCATACCGGTCGATCGAGTACCTCCGTGGGTAAATACCTCATATCTATTGTTAATCCATTTGGCATCTATAGCCACCACGACGGATTGGGAACCAAAGGTCTTAGCAACTTCATCTATCAACCGTGGGGCCCTTACTGCGGCCGAGTTAAAAGAGACCTTATCAGCTCCTGAATGTAAAATTGTTGCTGCTTGAGACAGTGACGTGATACCACCTCCGACGGTAAGCGGTATGAAAACAGCCGACGCCGTGTCTCTAACCAAATCAACCAAAGTCGATCGCCCCTCGACTGAAGCGCTAATATCCAAAAAGACTAGTTCATCTGCGCCTTGTCTTTCGTACATATACGCTAGTTCAACGGGATCTCCTGCATCTTTTAAATCCAAGAATCCAACCCCTTTGACAACGCGGCCATCTTTCACGTCCAAACAAGGAATCACTCTCACGACTTCCACTTTGACAGAGCCTCCTCAAGGTCAATCCTGCCATCGTGAATAGCACGCCCGACCACCGCTCCGAAGATTGTCCGATTTGCTACCTCGACTTCAGACAGATCCTGCAGATCATCTAAAGATCCAACTCCTCCTGACGCAATCAACTCAACATCGAAACGTTCTAATATGGCAGAATAGGTTCTCGTGTCTGGACCTTTAAAAGTTCCGTCTTTTGATATGTCGGTTGCAAGAATACGCGTGCAACCCGATTCCAAAGAGTCCTCAATGGCCCTAAAAAGCTCTATCTCTGAGCTTTCTTGCCATCCATGAGTAGCAACCATAAGTGCGCGACCTACACGTCGGTAGTCCAACGACGCAATTACTCTTCCAGGGTATTCCTTGTTAAGTGATGTAAAAAACTCTCTGTCGTTCACTACTGACGTACCTACAATAACCCTCGCGATACCTTTATCAAGGTAGGTCTGGGCGGACTCAAGCGAGCGAATCCCACCGCCGACCTGAGCTTCAACTCCAGCTCTCGTAGCAACTTTTTCGATCGATTCCACGTTTACGGGATAGCCAACTTTAGCGGCATCTAAATCGACGATATGGATGGAGTTAATGCCAAAGCCAAAGAGATGATCTACTGCAGAGTCCACATCCTGGTAGTCAATCACACTATCGTAATCCCCCTGGACAAGACGTACACAGCGTCCATTTATTATGTCAATTGCCGGTATCAGTTTCAAAAGCTCTTCCCTCCGCTATAGAAACAAAGTTTGCAATAATGCTCAGTCCTGCCTTGGACGACTTCTCTGGATGATATTGAGTTCCAAATACATTACCAGACTGCACTGAAGCGACAAAGTTTTCCCCGTAGTCACACGTCGCCGTAGCAAACTCACTAGAAGTTATCGCATAAGAGTGAACAAAGTATACCCAAGGTCTTTCAGCAATACCGACATAGAGCCCTCCGCTATCTTTAGGTAAATCTAACGTATTCCACTGCATCTGTGGCAAGCGTCGAGCACCTCGCAACTTCGTTACCTTTCCAGGAAGCAGACCAAGTCCCGCGTGGCCTCCCGACTCCTCTGAAAATTCAAATAACATTTGCATGCCAACACACACCCCAAGGAGAGGGGTCTTTGCAGCAATTAGATCCAAAACGACAGACTTAAAGCCTCGTTCATCCAAAGCATCCATACATGCACCAAAGTCACCTACCCCAGGAAGAATCACTCCCGCCGGATCGCCAATGTCCTTTGGATCACTCACAAGATATGCTTGCTTTGAAACCATCTCGACTGCCTTGAAAGCAGAGAAAAGGTTGCCAATTCCATAGTCAAGAACCGCTACAGCTATCTAGATCACACCCTTTGTAGATGGAACCGAATCGCCAACTACTCTAATCGACTTGCCCAATGCGCGTCCAAAAGCTTTGAATGCCGCCTCAAGTAAGTGGTGAGTGTTCTTTCCTCTAATGAAATCCATGTGCAAGGTTACTCTCGCCCCTATACAGAGCGCTCTAAAGAACTCCTCCGCCAGTTGGGGATCGAACCCGGGCGTACCTAGAGCCGCATGACCCTGAAGTATCTCGTCACTGTAAAAAAGATAAGGTCTTCCCGATACATCTAACGTGGCCATCGCAAGAGCCTCATCCATTGGAACAGCTTCTTGTGCAAACCGTTCTATTCCACAGTGATCGTCCAAGGCTTCTAAAATACATCCTCCAAGAACGATTCCAACGTCTTCAACCAGGTGGTGAGCGTCGACTTCCACATCGCCTTGTGCTTTTAGATCTAGGTCAATTCCAGAGAATCTGACTATCTGAGTTAGCATATGGTTGAAAAAAGGAAGTGGAGTGGATACGTTGACTAAGCCAGATCCATCAAGATCTATAGAAACTTCAACCTCTGTTTCTTTAGTAATGCGACTGATAGAAGACTTGCGGATCTCGCCCACCTCAATCTCGCGCCTTCAAAATTTTCTCGAGAGCAGTTACGAACATTTCGTTCTCCTTAGCATCACCTACGGTAACGCGCAAAGACGGGCGCAATCTAGGCCAATTAGAAGTATCCCGTACTAATATCGACTCTTTTATTAGTTCTTCCCAGATCTCTTTTGGATCATTATTCTCGAACTCCATAAGAATAAAGTTGGCATTAGATGGATGGGCTGTGACACCTATCTCGACAAGGTTGTTAAAGAGTTCATCACGGAGATCAATGACGCGCTGTGCCTGGAGGTCAAAGAGTTCTTTTGCCTCCAAAGCCGCGAG
>JAJYGA010000041.1:0-2207 GCA_021785255.1 Actinomycetes bacterium | reverse complement strand
TGATCTGGTCAAGATGGTAAGGCAGTGCCACTTCATCCATTACCGCTACTACTTCTTCAGATCCCTCGCAGAAGCCAAATCTAAGTCCCGCCAAATCAAACCATTTCGAAAATGTACGAAGTCGTATGAGATTTTCATAGTCCTTCAGACCGGCTGTTTCGTGTTGCTCGGCAAAGTCACCATAAGCCTCGTCAAGCACCACAAGGGGTTCGTCTTTCATTGTCAACACCCGAGAGATACTCTTACTCGATTCCAGATTTCCTGTAGGGTTGTTCGGCGAGCATAAATATACAATGTCGGGCTGATACTCCTCAGCCTCCTCCACCAGAGACTCAGTTACGCAGAAGTTCTCATTTCGTCCTAACGTTAAGACGTCCATACCTACCGTTTTTGCAATATGAGAGTGCAGCGAATACGTCGGTTCAAAGACAACCGCCTTTCGTCCTGCTCCACCGTACGATAGCGCAAGGTTCAAAAGCACCTCGTTAGATCCGTTTCCACAAAATATGCGATTTGGTGAGGACTCATATGCACGAGCGAGAGACTCCCGGACAAGGCGGTATTGACGATCTGGATAACGATTCAAGTTCAGCGTCTTCAACTTGGACTCAAAGTTAGAATAAAACTCCTTTGGCGGAGGGAATGGTGACTCATTCGTGTTGAGCCTAACCCTCACATCGAGTTGAGGGGAGTGATAGCCCTTTTGGAGCCCCAGAGACTCTCTAGGTTTCATCTAAACTTCCTTCATCGCGTCTAACTCGGATAGAGTCGCCATGAGCTTCCAGTCCCTCTGCCAGGGCAAGCTCCTCTGCAGCCCAAGAAATCTGTTCGACAGCATCTCGCGTTACCTCTATAAAGTGCATTCGTTTGCGAAAATCACTTACACCCAGAACTGATGCAAATCTTGCCGTGGCAAAGGTGGGAAGAACATGCGAGGGACCAGCCACATAGTCTCCATAAGCAGCCGTACCATAAGGACCTATGAAAACAGCACCTGCAGAGTCAACTAGGTCAAGATCTTGACTAGCGTCATGGTATAGAAGTTCCAGATGTTCAGGCGCAATCAGGTTTGAAACCTCAAGCGCTTGATCTTTGTCTCGCACAAGGGCTACGTATCCTTGAGCTTCTAAGGTGGACAGGATATGCTCTTTTCTTAATGCTCCCTCTAAGTACTCTTCGAGTTCTCTTTCTACTTCACGTGCGTACTCTTCATTCCAGGTTATGAACCAAGCCAATCCGTTTGGACCATGTTCTGCTTGAACAGCTATATCCAGAGCACTCCATTTTGGCGGCACAGATTCATCTGCCACAACTACTACCTCAGATGGACCCGCGAACGACGAAGGCACACCAACCACCTGGGAGACCTCCCTTTTGGCTATGGAAACGTAGATATTTCCTGGACCCACAATTACATCTACTTGAGGCACGGACTCTGTTCCATAAGCCATCGCACCTATCGCTTGAGCTCCGCCAACACTGAATACGTAATCGACGTCGCTGATGTGTGCTGCAGCTAAGGTAGCGTCGTCGATACTCCCATCTGGTTGAGGAGGAACACAAAGAACAACCTCTTTGACTCCCGCAACCTTCGCTACTGTAGCCGTCATGATTACCGAAGAAGGATATCTTGCAGCACCTCCAGGTATATAACAGCCTGCTCTATGTACAGGTTGCGTTCTGTAGATAATCTTCATCCCGAAGTTATCGATGAGTTCATGTTCACCCAGAGACTTCAACTCTTCCTCATGGACCCTAACAACCGAGTACTTTGCCGCCTCCAGTGCATCTCGCAACTTGGGGTCGATACGGTCATAAGCTCGTTTCATCTCCTCTTTATCTATCTGAAGAGAACTGAGTTCTACCTTATCAAACTCTTTCGTCAAAGAAAATAGCGCTATGTCACCCTCATGCTGAACGCGACTTAGTATGGCTCGTACAGCGTCAGTAGGATCGCTGGAACCAATGCTAGGCCGAGGAAGCGCATTAATTAATGCCGTTCCCCTGAAAGGGCGTAGGTCTAAACTCTTTAGCATGATAGGTAACTTCCTAAGTACATACGACCGAAGTAAACCGGCGTTTAACCTTGCCGTAAAACCTACCTCAAATTTGTATCTTTAACGCAGTAAAGCAAACTATCCCCAAGAAAGGAATGACTTTGGATTCGTCAGCTAAGGCTCAGATCTCATCAATGCTATATACCATAT
>JAJYGA010000085.1 GCA_021785255.1 Actinomycetes bacterium | reverse complement strand
GGAAGAGTCTTCAAGTCCTCACTGGAGAACACTCTTCGTACCGACTACGTCCGTACTGCTCGTGCAAAAGGTGTCTCCGAAAAAAACGTGTTCTTCTTTCACACCGTTCGAAACTCCATTGGACCGGCACTCACCATGACAGGACTACAAGTTGGACTCATGTTTGCGGGGGTGGCTGTAGTAGAAGACATCTTCGCCTGGCCAGGAATTGGCTACTACACCACTCAAAGCATTCCAGTCTCTGATTTTCCCGCCATTGCAGGAGTGACGTTAGTTCTTGGAGTGGGATATGTCGTTATCAACGCCATCGTCGACATAGTCCAAAGCTTGGCCGATCCAAGGATAAAACTATGACGTTACCCAACAACCACAAGGTCGGACTACTTGTAATAGATCTTCAACAAAACGGATATCTGTCAGACGACCAGAGGGGCATACCTCTAATGGAAGAGTACGAGAAGGTAGTAGAAAGATCGGCCAGCCTAGTTCAACTTGCTCGCAACTTCGAGATACCTGTCATCTTCACTCAAGAGCATCACATGGACTCCCTCATAGACATCGGAAGAGAACTGGACGGCAGTGAACAAGCTCACTGTCTACAGGGAGATCCAACCACACGACTGGCAGACGCTCTTGAGGTTGGACCTTCAGACCTTGTAGTAAAAAAACGTAGATACTCAGCCTTTTTTGGTACCGATCTCGAGATCCTGCTCAAAGCTTTTGATCTCAACACATTGATCCTGATCGGCGCTTTAAGCGACGTCTGCGTTCATTACACCTTTGTAGATGCTCATCAGCATAACTATCATCTCTTTGTCGTACGAGACTGTGTAATTGGATCATCACCAAAGGCCCAAGAGTCCGCATTGAACGCGATGACATACCTACAGAGAGACTCGGTAATTGAACACAACCAAGCCAGAAAGATCATAACCACTGCAGGCAAGAGCCAAAGCCAGAGATCAAGAGAGACTGTCCCTGGCTGAACACAAGAGGATTTTTTGTTGTTGTTATAGAAGGAGAGGTAATTGTCTAAAAAGATACTAGTAAAACACGTTGGACGAGTTTTAATGGGAACGTTGGCTGGAATAACCGTAGCTAGCTGTGGCAGCACTGCTACAGCCGCGTCGAGTAGCACCACGACTTCACATACGCTGCATCTTGCGTTCTTAGGTAGCATTTCCCAACCACCCGACCCCGACGTCTACTACGCCGGACAAGCGAATCTAATGATCATGAACATGTACGATCAACTCGTATCGTATAAGTTGAACTCGGCAAAACCACAGTTTGTGCCTGATCTCGCCACACGCTGGACTATATCTCCAAATGGGCTAACTTACACCTTCTATCTACGCAAAGGTGTAACTTTTCACGATGGCACCCCATTTACGTCTGCCGCCGTAGCTGCATCTTTCAAAAGACGCGCCCAAGTAAACGGAGGCCCCGCCTACATGGTAAGTGAAGTAGCAAGCGTAAACGACTCAAATCCTTACGTTGCTGTAGTTCATTTGAAACAGCCAGTCGCCTCATTCTTGGACTACTTAGCGTCCGCTTATGGACCAAAGATGGAGTCACCAACGGCTCTAGCAAAACACGCAGGGAACAACTTTGATCAGACCTGGCTTGCAAGTCATGATGCCGGTACAGGTCCCTACGAGCTCGCTGTAGCTAAACCGGGGCAAGAGTACGTGCTCAAGGCCTATCCAAAGTATTGGGGGAAAAAGCCATACTATACAACCGTTGACATCAAGGTCATTCCCTCAATTACAACACAACTGCTAGAGCTACAGAGCGGGCAGTTAAATGGAATCCTTCACAATATTCCCACGACCGCAATCGCTTCGCTCAAGGCAAATAAGGCGGTGAAACTCTATGAGTTACCGACGTTTGAATCAACCGAGGTGTACATAAATCCCAAGACACCCCTTTTCTCCAAACTTTCAGTCCGTCAAGATTTTATGAAAGCTCTGAACAAACAAGCGATCATAAATGCCGTCTTTCCAGGCCGAGCACAGGTACTCAATCGCATCTACCCCAAAAATATGTTAGCTCCGAACCAAGCTTTAGAGATATCTGGTTACAAGCCATCTTCTTTCGAAGCGGCCGTCAAGGCAGCTCCAAGTTCGCAGACAACGATCACGATAGGGTATCAAAGTAACGATCCAGCAGCTGCTCAGGTATCCAATGTTATTCAAACACAGTTGGCATCTCTAGGTGTTACGGCTAAGGTCGTGGGTTATCCCGGAAGTACGATCTACAACTGGCCATCTAACGACACTGGAGCACCTGATCTTCTTGTCTACTCCTCCTGGCCAGACGCAGCAAGTCCTTATACCTGGGCTCATATAACCTTCGATCCAGGTGGAGGGTTAAATTTCTTACAGTGTTCAGTTCCTAAGGCGACGGCGCTGCTAGCTAAAGGTAACTCTTCAACGTCTCTGTCTCAGGCGGATAGCTACTACGCACAAGCTGGAACTTTGTATGGGCAAAGTGGATGCTGGAATATGTTGGCAAGCCTCAATGACACCTTTGCCATCTCCTCAAATATTACTGGAATCGTACATAATGTAGGTTCGCCCTACACCTTGTACTTGCAGTATCTAAAGCCCATCTCCTAGGAGTTGACATGACCAACCCTCGGGATCAATGGAGCTTTAGATGATTAACTCGCTCTATACAACTACTGCCTTCACATCCCGAGGGGTCATCAAAGATGCCGTTATACGGATCTATGAGGGTCGGATTGTCGACGTTATTCCTTACAAGAGCATGGGTGGCGAGACCGTAGATTTGGATCGCAACGGCCTTATTGCACTCCCGGGTTTCATCGATGCCCACGTTCACCTCAACGAACCGGGCAGGAGCCACTGGGAAGGGATAGCCAAAGGAACTTCAAAGGCGTTACTTGGTGGAACCACCACAGTCTTGGATATGCCTATCGACTCGTCTCCACCAACCCTTAGCGAAGAGGACGTATTTGAAAAGCTAAGTCTTTTCGACTCCAAATCCCAAACAAACTACGGCGTCTTTGCCGGAGTCGTTCCGACGAGACTACATGAGATGAAGCGGGCTTGGAAAGCGGGAGCGATAGCCTTCAAAGGTTTTCTCTCCCCCACCGGCTGGGACGATTTCGCGCCTTTGGATCACGACTCGCTCTTACAGGCTTTGAGCACCGTCAAGGACCTGGGTGCGACTCTTGCTCTACACGCAGAAGATCCGATATGTTTTGAACAGCGTGGTTCTGAAGTCATAAGAACACCGCGATCCGAACTCTGTGCGGTTCAAAAGGCTATAGATGGAGCGACTCTGACTGGCGCAATCATACATCTAGTCCACCTTTCAACATCAGAAGCGGTGGAACTTGCACAATCACAAGCAAACGTAACTACAGAGACGTGTCCGCACTACTTTTTAGAAGATCGCCTACTTAAAGAGTTTGACTGGTATGACATCTCCGTACAACCGCCCGTCAGAGATAACGTACAACGTTCCCGCCTGCGAGATCTTGTAGCTAAAGGAAACGTAGACGTCATAGCCTCTGACCACTCCCCCTCACCTCCTTTGAGCGACGAGTTCTCCGGCACCTGGGCAGGAACAGAAGGGATCGGGAAAACTGTACTCGCACTCCTTCGCCAATACAACGATCCCGCCCTGGTGGCACAATACATTCAACAGAGCGCGAAAGCCTTTGCGATAAAAAACAGAGGTGACATCCGCCCGGGTAACTTTGCCGATCTCATAACAGTTGAACATCAAAGTACGGGTGCTTGGAGGGTCGTAGACGTCATCATCGGAGGCACAGTTGTAGTTAGCGAAGGATCGATAGTAGATCGCGCGGTGGTCGACAACGTCGCTCTTTCCAGTGAGCGTTTGAAGAAATAAATAGGAAAGGATTAACTTTATGTTCGATGAACTAATAACGGCGGCTGGATACGAAAAAGTTGACGAAGCTGCTCGAAAATTGGCTATGACGAAGAGTGAGACCGGCCGAGAAGGTGACGCTATTGAAGTCGCGTTAGGGTTGTTCAACGAGATCGAAGGTGGGCGAAGTTACATTGATCGTCAAGGTAGTGCAGTCTTTGAACTCCAAGGAGACTCGTCGGGGCCAACACTGCTCATAGATGGTCACATTGACTCAATCCCTCTACATTCAGCGTCGTCATGGAGCCACGATCCATTTGGAGGCGATATCTGTGATGGAAAGTTGTTTGGACTTGGCATCTGTGACCAAAAAGCATCGATCGCCGCTATGGCTGTAGCCGTCATGGAACTTTCAAAGTCCGGATTTACGCCCAATGGGAGGGTCGTTCTTGTCGCAAGCCCTGCGGAAGAACAGATGGAGGGCGCTGTGCTGGCTGAGATAGTACAAAGATACCAACCCACATACGCAATCACCACCGAACCAACAGACGCAAAGCTCTTTAGATCTCAGAGAGGTCGTGCCAAGATCCAACTGTCGGTAACGGGGAGAGCATCGCACGCTGGGCATGCTCGAAGAGGGGTAAATGCAGCCCTATTTGGCGCCGAAGTAATCGCTGAGTTAGCCAAGGTCTTCCCTAAAAAGTACGAAGATGACCTAGAGTTCGACGTTAACTGCATCGACATGATTACCGACCCCTATCCATCAGTCTCAACCATACCGGGTTCGTCACTCATTCGATTTGATGCACGCTTTGGGTCAAACCAATCACGATCGTCTGTCCTCAAAGAGATAAGCGTCGTTGCCGACCTTGTGTCAAAGAGATGCAAAGGAAGCGCTCCTTCATTTACAGTTTCCTTTGTACCCGCGAATATCGAAACCTGGAATGGATTTGAGAATCACATCGATGAGTTTGCACCGGCCTGGGATACACCAAGTCAGTCCACTTTAGTACAGACGGCTAAGGACGCTCTTGAAACAGTGGCACTACCTAGCGATGAGGGCTTCTACTCCTTTTGTACCAACGGATCCTATCTTGCCGGAGAGATGCGCATACCGACGATTGGTTTTGGAGCAGGAGAGGAACACGTCGCTCATCAAGTAGACGAGTACGTAACACTTGATTCGCTTCATCGAACCACATTAGGGCTGGCAGCAATAGTGCGACAGATACTCAAATAACGTCGATCGAAAGGCAACAACGATGAACAGCTGTGCACCTACACGAACACAGGTCGACAACCTCAACAACTCACTCGGTTGGAGTTCCGAATCACTTGAAGGCATCTCCGCTAGATCTCTGGCTGACCTCTACCTTTCAGAGAGGGTCTTGGAGAACGAGATACGTCGCGTTTTCCTTGCCGAGTGGACTCTCCTTGGCAGCAGCGATTCCCTTCAGCACATTGGAGCTTTTGAATGTCACGAAGTACTGGGGATACCGATCGTGCTAATACGGCAAAAAGACGGTCAAATCAAGGGGTTTTTCAATCAATGCACGCACAGAGCTCTACCGATACTCAAAGGCAAAGGAGTAAGAAAGAACGTCATGACCTGTCCTTATCATCAATGGAGCTTCAAGATCTCAGGCGAACTCAGCACGGTCCCACAGATATCCGAGTTTGACCATCTGGAAAAAGGAGCATTGGGGTTGATAGAGTTCAAAACTGCCACATGGAGAGGATTAGTCTTTGGAGATTTACTCGGCCTTGCAGGACCTTTTGCCGAAATTGAGAACGATCTCACAATGCAGATCGGTGGTGAGTTTGAGCCAGATTACTCACAACGCTTTGAAAGCCACTACGAGATCTCTTGCAACTGGAAGCTTCTCATCGAAAATCACCTGGACGTCTATCACCTATGGTACTTGCATGCCAAGACACTCAACGCGTTCGATCATCACAGATTTCAGTGGCAACAAAGCGGCAACAACTGGTGGAGCTACGAGCCATTGAAGTCAACAGATGGAGTCATAAAGAGTTCGCGAGGTTCCACCGAAAAAAGAGATGGAATCGGTGCTCATTTAATCTATCCAAACATCATGATAGTGACTACGCCCAACTACGTAGCAACCTATGACGCCCTACCCATAGATCCTGGCTCGACGAAACTGAGTCTTCGTATCAGAGCAGATGAAACCATCGACACAGACTCCGTCTTAAAAGAGATAAGGGCATTTTTGAGCGAAGACATTCAAGTCTGTGAACGCCTTCAACACTCAGTTCACTCCCCGATGTATGCAATAGGAGCACTCGCAAGTCGTTATGAACAGCCGATATTGAACTTTCATCGCAACTTGAGAGCATCATTAGGTGTTTGACCAGGATAGTTTTGAAGCGTCGATAGATTCTTTCTTTGTAGAGGATATCTCTCAGCTACAAGGCGTCTGGAAACGACTCGGTAGATGCATCGGCAGTGACGACCTTAGCGAAGTGAGCGAAGTCATCTGGATCCAAATTGGAGAGAACTTTACAGACTTCAGATCCCCGTATGAAAACACTTCGACTCCTAATCTGCTCCATCAAATCGATAGGTTGCAGGTATTTTCTGGTACGTTAACCGTTGCAAAGGGCAAGGCTACCTTTACTCACGACTTTCATCTACCAAGAGACAAATGCATAGATCCAGATCGTTCCACCTTAATTTTGCTTGGTGAGTTTCTTATCGAGCTTGGAGACGATTTCATGGAGATCTGGCAGCGTATCAACAAAGCACAGTCGCTTCAGGACTCGACTCATGCGGATCAACTTCTTACCCCCAAACATGAGCAACAACATCTTGATCACAACGTCGCTGGTCCGACCTTTCAGGTCGCTCAAGTCAAAGA
>JAJYGA010000075.1 GCA_021785255.1 Actinomycetes bacterium | reverse complement strand
GATACCGCCGTCGGATGCTACTTCCCAATAGCCACCAGTCGCGGGATCAACAGCCATGCCAACAATGGGTTTGTTGAGAGGATGACCACCCATGGAGCCATAAAACACAGCATCACCGAAGGAGAAGATGCCACCGTCGGATGCGACCAGCCAATAGCCCCCTCCATCTGGTGTTGCGGCCATGCCAACAATGGGTTTGTTGAGAGGATGACCACCCATGGAGCCAAAAAAAGGAGCATTGAAGGAGAAGACGCCGCCGTCGGATGCTACTTCCCAATAGCCACCAGTCGCGGGATCAACAGCCATGCCAACAATGGGTTTGTTGAGAGGATGACCACCCATGGAGCCATAAAACGGTGAAGTTCCAAAGTTGAAGATTCCTCCGTCTGACGCGATCTGAGTATAACCTGCTACCGCAATATGTGCTGAACTTGATGCCAGCTGGACGTTGCGGAGGGTACTTTGTTGAGGCTTGCTGGGGTTGGTGAGAGCAAATGTTGAGCCTAATAATATTAGCACGAGTACTAAGTAGCTTAACTTTCTAGTTGACCCTCGGTTCACAGTTATGATGGTCTCCTCTTTTTTATTTTGATGTTAGCTATCCTTCAGTAATTTCGGCGTGATCCATCTTAACCTTAGTTAAGGATTCTCTCATGGGTTGAGTATAAGAGGTAATGCGAGGCTGGCGTTGCTCCATGCTAGTTTTGCGTGTATCAGTGCTTTTGCGCCACGGAGTTGCATTATTCGGCGAGCATTTAGCCTAACGACCATTTAATGGATGCATGTAGTTGGAATAGTTGTCACGTTGTATTTTCCGATGTAAATTCCTTTGCATGACTCCGGAGAACAGGTAGGAAATTCGTGAGTTGTATTCGACGAGAACCATACTGAATCACTTGGCATAGGTGATCGACTTTGACATGAGGTTAGCTCCCGAAAGCAAAAATGTTGAGCCTAGGGCAGTTGATAACGGTCTGAAGAAGGTTAAAGTTGTTGGGCGTTAACAACTCCGCCTTCAAACTATAGGAGTTCAATCGCTAGGACAAGTGGTAGATTTGTGAAGCTGGTTGCCAAGTCGTATCGCTCTGGATCTATTCGATGTACCTTATATTCGAAGTACCGTTTTATACGAGACATGTCCCAAAGGATGTTATGACAGTGATGCCGTCAGACTCAGCGCAGGTTTTGCAGAAAAGGATTGTGTTGTTTTTCATGACCGATTGTGGTTGTGGGTCCGTGTCCAGGAAATACGGCTACTTCGTCCTTGAGAGGCAAGATCTTCTCACCCATGGAATTCATCAGCTCCTCGTATGAACCTCCAGGAAGGTCTGTTCGACCTATAGAGTCTTTGAAGAGATGATCTCCACTAAAAAGTATCTCGGATTGATCATCAGAAAGCAGTAAGCATACCGATCCTTTTGTATGACCGGGAGTGTAAAGCACCTGAAACTTCATGCCCGCTCCTTTGACTACTTCGCCGTCGTCCAAATCAGCGATAAACTCTGGAGGTGCGGTCGCAAGACCGCTATCCACGAGGTATTGTGAAAGACTGCCGCCGTTTCCAACCGGATCGATGAGCATGTGCTTATCTTTTGAGTGAATATATACTGGAAGCGTTGGTGTGTTTTGTTGCTGGTGGATGAAAGAGGATATTCCACCCACGTGGTCTATGTGTCCATGGGTGGCAAAAATGGCGGATACTTTTAGGTGTCTTGCTTGGACTTCAGTTAATACGGCTCGAGGGTCGGGCGGAACGTCTACGAGAACGCACTCGTGTCCATCGGCCGATACTATCCAACAGTTTGTTTGTGCTACCCAAAGGGGCAATCCTATTACTATCATGCGTACCTTTATTTTTTGACAATCTAACTATAGGATAGCTTATTGAAAAAGTACGTTTGTGTGTTTCGCAAGAGTACCAGAGTCGCTAGGAGAGTGTAGAGATGCCTACGAGGGTCTTGTTAGCAGAAGATGAGGCGATCGTTCGTCTGGATCTCAAGGAAATGCTGAGGGTCGAGGGCTATGACGTAATCGGGGATTTTGGCTCCGGCGACGAGGCTCTTCGCTACGCGATGGACAACCGTCCAGATATTGCGATTCTAGATGTGAAAATGCCTGGTATGGATGGTATTGACGTAGCGAAGGTACTTAGGGATAGTCGAATATGTGCGACACTGATTCTCACAGCATTCTCGCAGAGATCATTGGTAGAAGCTGCTAGAGAGGCGGGAGTGATGGCGTACTTAGTGAAGCCGTTTCAAGCTAGCGAGCTTGTGCCAGCTATTGAGCTTGCCTTGGCTAGGTACAGCGAGGCAATAGCCCTTGAGGACGAGTTGATGGAGGTACGAGATCAACGCTTGGCGTTGGAGGTCGCGGTTGAGACGAGAAAGTCTTTGGATCGAGCAAAGGGGAGATTGATGGAGTCGTTCGCTATGAGTGAACCTCAAGCCTTTCGGTTTATTCAAAAGACGGCTATGGATACGCGAAGTTCTATGCGAGAGGTCTCTGATCGAATCCTATTGGGAGATATCGTACCCAAGGACGTTGTCGGAAGATGAACCGGAGCCGATGACAACCTCGATCTGGTTCCGTTAAGCAAGTTTTCCTCTTTTGGTGCGTATGGACTTTTCCTTGAGTTGTTCGCTGAGACGTTTGCGAGCTTCATGCAGTCTTGATTTGACTGTCTGCGAACTCACCCCCACGATTTCAGCCGTTTCCATATAGGAGAAGCCAGCTACTACAACCAGGAGAATTACGTCTCGTTGTTCATTGGAGAGCCTGGAGAGATCTATTCCTGGCTCTTCTGATGAGATAGGGTGAACGTTTTCCTTGACCGCTGTCTTAAGGGCATCAACTTTTTTGGTCTCTCTTGAGGTTGAGCGAAGCAAATCTATGCTGCTTCGATATGCGAGGGTGAATAGGAATGTCTTGGCGCTCCTGTGGAAGTCATATGATGGCTTCGCCTTCCACAGCCTCATATAGGTGTCTTGAACGACGTCTTCTGCATGTATGGAAGGAACCAACCCCAAGACATAGGCGTATAACTGATCTTTTGTAAGTTTTACAAACTCTTCGAAGGCTGATACGTCGCCCTTGGCAGAGTCCCGAAGCAGGCTGTTTAGGCGATCCAGGGAACTCAACTAAAACCTTTCTGCGTGCTTTTGGATTAAATATTAGATTAACTCCAACTTTTTGGGTGCCGTTCACGAAAGCTTTTACGGTGAGCAAAACAGAATGTGATAGCTTTAGTGAACTCTTTGAAAACTTTTTGGACGGAGATGATGTCCTGTCTCGGGATGTGTTCAACGCCCATATGGAACTGTGTAGTGACTGCCGAGACAACGTCTATTGGATCCTTGAGGTGCAGGGTCGCTTGAGAAGTATGAGGGCTACAGGAAAGGTACTTAGCTCCACTTCAGATGTTGCCAGGGTTGTACGGACAGAACAGCGACTCCCATTCCGTATTGGCGCTTTTGTAGCCGCGGCCAGCTCTACAGCAGCTTTTGTTGTTTTTGCGCTGACTGTGGGAGGTGGTCTGTTTTCACAGATGGATATAGTTGCGCTTTTTTACCTTGGGCTGTTGGTTCCTGCGATAGCTCTCCCGTGGGCCTCGGTGTTTGCTGCTCGACATGCTGCTTTTGGAAGAAAACTCGTCCTCTGGGAGGCACTGGTCTATGGTGGCTTGCTGATCGTCGGATCTCAAGTCACCATTTCTTTTGTTAGTAACGACTATGTGCTAGCGGAGTTGGGTTTTCTTCTTTCATACGCAGCATGTGATCTTGCGCTTCGATCGGTCAATTTGCCTCGAAGGCTCAGTGGCCGCGCGACCTCTATTCAGAGACTATTAGTGGAGTCCAAATCTACAAAGTGGCGCTATCGGCTGGCGATGGCTCTGGTGGTCAGTGCTCCTATCCTTATCTCATCGTCATTTGCCCGAGGATCAACGGCTCCTTCTCAAGTGTCTTACTACTCAGTTACCAAGGCGACCTCGAATCTTGTCACGACCCTGCCATGCAACCCTGTTGAGAGAAAGCAACTCATTGATTCAAAGACTTATATTTAGATTTCGACCCAGGATGGTCGGTGCTAGGAAAGTTGTTAGAGATATGTATATGGAAGCGAGGTATTTATAGATGCCAGGTATGGGGTCTTCTGCCCAGGATTATGGCGTATTGTCGTCGTCTTTGTACACCTTGGTGCTGCTGAGTGCAGTGGCGGCGTTGGGGCTTGTGATTATACTTGGTATAATAAGTTCTCTGTTTGCTGTGACTTTTAGAGGTTGTTTAGACCGTTACTTTCAGGGACGTCCGTGGCTAGTAGCTGAAGATCTTTCTCAATCACCGAGAGCTCGTTTTGTAAAAATAGGTTTTGGCTTGCTTTGGGTAGTGGACGGACTTTTCCAACTTAGACCCGACATGCCAGGTGGTTTCATATCTCAGGTGGCGCAGCCTTCGCTTCAAGGAGCGCCTTCGTTTGTTGTGTCTACCGCAAATGTATTCTTGAATATATGGAACGCGCATCCGATCCGCGTGGATCTAGCTACGGCATGGATCCAGTTAGCTATCGGTATCGGCTTGATCACACTCCCTAGAGGTGTTCTACGAAGAGGCGTTCTCTATCTTTCCTTAGCCTGGTCTGTAATCGTGCTTGTAGTTGGAAACGGTGTTGGCGTGTTTTATCATGGAGCCGCTTTTGTCACTGGGGCTCCGGGCGCAATTATTATCTATGGTTTTGCCTCGCTGTATCTGCTTGCGGCTGAGTCAGGACGAGATTGGACAAAAGACAATCGTGTAATAGCATATTTTGGCGCAGTATTTCTAGCAATTGGCGGCATCATGGAGGCACTTCCCAGTGCAGGCTACTGGAAGCCGCACGTGTTATCTTCAATGATATCCCAGATGAGTAGTGCTAATCAGCCAGGGATTGCATCTCTTGGTCCTCGGGAGTTTGCAAAGTTAGCTGCAATTTCTCCTGTGATTTCCAACGGAATCCTTGTTGCACTTGCACTTAGTACTGCGATTTTGCTGTACACGCTGCCAAAGTCGAAAGTTTCAGCTATCTGGGCTTCGGCTGCGATGTTTATCGTATGGGCAGTTGGCATGGACTTTGGCATTTTTTCAGCTACTGCGACCGACTTTAACTCGGGACTACCCTTTGTCGTTTTGACACTATCACTGATGAGACCGGCTGAGGTGCCTGAGGTGGCTACAGCAGTCAACGTTCGAGATAATACAGTGCCGGAAGGTCCATTCACCAAAATCAAGGGGTTTATATTTGGACTTCCGATAACGGGATTTGCGTTGTCTGTGGCGATTATGGTGGCTGCCGTATTTGGACCGGTTTCAGATGCGATGGCTCAAGTAGATTCAACGGGTATTCAAACCCTCCCTCCGAGTCCAGCGCCTGGATTTTCGTTAGTGAACTACAATGGCAAGCATGTCTCGTTGGCTTCTTTCAAAGGCAGGCCGGTAATCCTTACTTTTTTAGATCCGGTGTGTCATGACTCATGCCCTTTAATCGCTCAGGAGATGGTGGCGGCCGACTCAATGTTTAAAAAAAGCGCTTCTAAGGTAGCTTTAGTGGCGATAGCAGCAGATCCGGTGTTTCACTCGACGAAGGATACGGCGGCATTTGTTGCCTCCCACGGTCTCAATAGATATAAGAACTGGTATTTCCTAACAGGGTCAATATCGCAGCTTCGAAAGATTTGGAATAGTTACGAAGTAACTGTAGTGACGCCGAGGGAAGGCATGGTTCTTCATTCACAGCTCATCTATTTCATTAATTCAAGCGGTCAAGAGACGTCTCTGTTTGAAGATACTGCTAATCAACAGTTAACCAGTAGTTATGTATCGTTAATATACAAAGCAGCACAACCAATGGTTGGTTAGAGTTTAGCGATATGAATAGGTGATTTTGATACCTTCACGAGCTAGTAGATGTCCGAGATTAGAAAGAGTTGTTTGTAAGTGTCGTCAGTTGATCCTGCTTTGCAATGTACGAGCCGTGGTGCTGTGGTATTGAGAGTTTTCCGAAGTAGCTTGTATCGTTTTGGTGCGATGGGAGTCGCAGCTTCTGTGCTGATGAGTTGCCAGAGTCAAACGCCAGTCAGCCAGCAACCCTTAGAGCTTCCGCCTTCATTATCCACGAGTCAAAGTGTTCTGAACATAGCCACACCTTATGGGCACAACGAGATCCTCCTCAGTGGCAAGTCGGGGCCATATTGGGCTTTAGTATCTTTTAATTCGACTACACATGGGACTGAATTCATTACTCCTCCTGGTGTGAGTACTCGAGGAGGGATAGCTGTTGCTACAAACGGTGCTGGAGATATAGTTGCAGGAATACATGCATACCAGTCACTTTTGATCTCGCCTATCTACCTATCGACAACAAACGGAAAATCGTGGTCAACGGCTGAAATAAACTACCCCTTGTCTCCTATTACCAGAGCAGTTGCATTAACTCAAAACACTGTTTATGCTGCCGTGTCTCAGCGACAAGGGTCAGATTTCATTGTGAGAAGTTCGTTACCTAATATGTCGAGCTTCTCAAAGATTCAGTCGCCTCCAGGTCTCCGGAAAGTTGTGGCTATCTACGGATATAGTGGTGGTGTCTTAGCTCTTTACCGAGGTGCATCCACAAAGACCATGTACGAGGCTTCATACTCGTCAGCTACTGGGAATTGGACCAGTTATGGGAAGGTCCCTAGAGCGATTCATGGAGCATCGATAGTGACTTCTTCTGCGGGGAGTGAGACTGCCGCTACTTGTACAGAAGCTGGTCAATCTTCCGGCTCTATTACCTTAGCAGTCAGAGTCTTATCGAGCAGTACTCCGACCTCCACTTTGGAGACTTTACCGAGTACCACTTCTGCTTCGAGCTTTTTAGGATGTTCTCCCTTGGAGGTGAAACCAACCCTTAGCGTTGCTGTCTGGTCTAAAGCCGGCAAGGGGAGGGTGCAGGTAAGTTTGATTAGTAGCCCTACATCTGGTGCTTCGCTGGACTCTTATCTACTGCCGTCGTTAGGCAATGGTACTCCAGAGTTTTTGTCTTTGAAAGGTGGATTGTTTCTTTATGACGGTAGCTCCAAAGGAGTTGAACTCCGTGATCTCTCGAACTCTACCAACTTCTCAAGTACAATAAATGGTGTGCTGGCGTATGTCTTCAAACAAGTCCGAGCAAACTAGCTATTAAGACTTTACCTGTGGTGTAGGTTTGATGAGATTTGCAAGTTTGTCGGGGAGCGGCAAGTTCAAGGGGGAATTACTCTGACAGAGGGAAGGTGGTCAATGTGCCGGATATGAATATGTCATCAGTTGCGTCGCATAGCGGTTTCGTGGTGAAGTATCTGTTGTCAAACTGGTCTTTGGACCTGATCATAACCTTGCCATTCATCATTGTCCCTTCGATACTGTACTTTAGAGGACTAAGTCAGGCATACCGTCGGCAGCGCGAAGGGGAACCGTTGGCGCTTGGTGCGGACACACAAAGCGTCATTATGTTTCTCATTGGGATGTTCGTACTCTCTGTTACCTTTTTTTCGCCAGTTATGTACTGGTCCATGGTCTATCTTTACATGCACATGCTCGTTCACGTGCTTGTGATGATTGCAGTGCCACCTTTTATAGTGGGTTCCAAGCCATGGACGCTTATGAGTATGGGGATACCTGAACGGTTTATTCCACGTGTAAAGAGTATTGCGTCCATGCTCAAAGGAGGACTCCTTGCTCCTGTTGTTGGATTTGTGACAAATCCTCTAGTGGCTTTGTCTTACTTTATCCTGATTATGTGGCTATGGTTCTATCCGCCACTGATGACGTACGCAGTAACTAATAAGTATGTCATGGATCTCATGCACCTGACATTTATTACTGCGGGGATGGGGCTATTCCTCCAACTCATAGATAGTCCTCCCTTCCCTAAAAGAGTCAAGAATCCGGTGATAAGGCTGGGGATGATTCTGATAGGAACGTACTCCTCGTTTATGTTGGCTATGTTGTTAGGGTTGTCGTCTGGGCCGTGGTTTAGCGTCTACAGTCACATTCCTGGTAAGACGCTCAGTGGTATGGCGGATCAACAGATAGCGGCATCGGTACTATGGGTTATGTGTATGGAACCTTTTGTGTACACGGCATACTACAACATAAAGCTCTGGATGTCTCAATCAGACGCGGGAGAGTATAACGAGCCGACACCTTGGTTAAAGAGAATAAGAAGACCGATAGTTATACCTCCTGGTTCGCAGAACTAGAACATCCTCGATTCTGTTTTTTGTGGTCTTTAGTGATAACTTGGTAAGTCAGAGGCAGGGTAGAGATGTGGTCAGGCCGTCTCTTATAGGGAAGTGGTTGAAGTCGTAGATACTGTATTGCTTGCTGTCCAGATGAGCATGAAACCTTCAGGATCACTGATGTTCCCGAAATTTACATGGCATGCGCTTTTGACGGCATGGGCTTGGTCGCCGTTTCCGGTGTCCGTGTTGGGCGCTGTAATCCTCGTGGGAATATGGTACCTAAAGGGCGTTGCGGTATTAAAAACACGAGGTGTGCACTGGAAAAAGACGAGAACTGCAAACTTTATTTTGGGACTTGTAAGTATTGACCTAGCACTGCAGTCACCAATTGCAACCTTGGCAGGATCTTCGTTTTCAGATCATGTGACTCAACATATGATTCTCATGGCTCTAGCACCCCCTCTGTTGGCTCTAGGAGCACCGAGCACCTTGCTGCTTCAGACTTCGTCAAGGAGAACCAAAAGTCGTTGGCTTAAAATATTGCATTCGACGCCTTTTGCTGTGATTTCAAATCCTCTCAGTGCATGGACGTTGTACTACGGGGTGATGTATGTATTTTTTTTGACACCACTAATAGGCATCGCGATGACGCATATGTGGTTGATGGATGCGATAAATCTGTTCTTTGTCTTTGGCTCCACATTGTTTTGGTGGCCGCTTGTGAGTCCAGATCCAATCGTAAGATGGAAGATGGGGTTTGGGCTCAAGTTCCTCGCATTGGTACTTGGGGTACCCTTTGACACTTTTTTAGGCATAGCTTTAATGAGTGCATCTTCACCCGTTGCCTCTATGTACTCATTAGGTACGACTCATGCTGGCGGAGCATTGCTTTGGGGCCTGAGTGAGTTCTCAATAGTAGGCGGTATCGTGCCCATATTTTTTCAATGGTACTCAGCGGACGAGCGAGAGGCAAAGAGGTGGGATCGTCGCTACGAGGTTGAAGAAAGCGGTAACGGTATGTCAATAAGTGATGACATGCTCTAGCTGGTCGGTTAGTTGAGTATGAAGTGTTGTTGGTGCTTCGAGCTGAAAAGAGACTTGTTCTTGTATGCCATTGACAGGTTAGAACGTTAAAGGCGACTCTTATTTAATGTACCCAGCGGCATTGGCAAGTGAAGCAATGATGATTGCCGCGTACAAAACGTAAGATCCAAAGATCATGAACCTGGGAAATGCGTTTCTCTTGCGATATGTCCAGATCAACATCGAAATGCCAAATAAAGCCAAGATCATCGGCAGAAAGGTCTTCATTATTGTTACGCTAGCCTTTATTAGGTAGATTCTCATACGGAAATACAGAGTTTTATAAAAAGTCGAACTAACTACTATCATTTAAGGAAATCCTGGTGGAAACGTGCTTGTTGGTGGATGGATACTCGTTGGCGTTTAGGGCGTTTTGGGCTATACCTGACTCGCTTACAAACTCCGCCGGACAGCCAACGAACGCGTTGCATGGATTTTCAAGAATGTTAGCGAACCTTGTTGGGCAGTATAATCCGCAATACCTGGCTGTAGCCCTAGACTATCCGGCTCCAACTTTCCGAGATGTGCTGTTGGCAAGCTATAAAGGTCACCGTCCGTCGACTCCTGACGCTCTAAAAGCCCAGCTTGAAATCCTGCGTCCTTTAGTGGAAAGTCTGGGAGTAAGCGTCGTAGAACGGGAAGGGTATGAGGCCGATGATATCGTCGCAACCTTAGCGTCAAAAGCCCATGATCAAGGAGTAAAGACATTCATCGTAACGAGTGATCGTGACTCATTCCAGCTCGTAGAGGACCCTTTCATTTCGGTTCTATACAATCGAAAAGGAGTAAGCCAGATAGATCTTATGGACGAAGCAGCTGTCATCGAAAAAACGGGAGTGCCACCGCGACTGTATCCTCACCTTGCTGCTCTAAGAGGTGATCCCTCTGACAATCTTCCGGGTGTCCCTGGTATCGGTGAGAAGATTGCCGCAAAACTTATTCAGACCTATGGCTCCATTGAGGAGGTGTTCGCGAACCTTGAGGCCTTGCCTGATCGTCAACGGACCATGCTTCAGCAGTACAAAACGCAAGTGGAACTTAATCTCAAGATGACGATGATGGTGAAGGACGTACCACTGGATCAATCTTTAGAGACGATAAGGATGGGGCCATGGGACAAAAAAGCTGCGGAGGCTATATTCTCGGGGCTTGATCTTCGTGGAGCCTTTGGCGCATTTGTTAAGGTTTTTGGCTCCAGGGGATTACTTCAAGAAGATTCTCAAGAGTTACAAGAGTTAACAGTTGGCCCGCGAGTGGATTCCAAGAACGAACTGAAAATCTCGACTGTGGACGAACTGATACCACGGAGTTCAGCGTTAATGGTTGACTTTGAACTTGCGGAGAACTCACGGGACTTGCTTGACTACTTGGCTATCTCAGATGGGGACAAGGTCGCTATCTTGCACTCTTCGGAGTCCAACTTTGATCATCAAGTCACTGAGTTAGCTTCGAGGGTGGGTTCATATCCGATCAATGGCGTCGGATTAAAGGCTCTGCTCAGAGCGTTGGGAATGGCTCATCTTCCGGAGGTCCAAGTAGGACTTGATCTTGCAATTGCTGAGTATCTTATCGATCCCGGCTCGCGAGAACTCACTTTAGAGGCGATAACGTCCAGACATCTGGGCGAAGTTCTCGAAACGACCAAAAAGCAAAGTTCACTCTTCAATAGAGAAGAACGGCGTTCAGATGATGAAATTCTCAATCGCATGAACGCTTTGATACGCCTTGTCAACCCAGTTGAGGAACAACTGGACACACTGGGGTTAGGTGATTTATATCGTGACATAGAGGCTCCGTTATCTAAGGTTCTAGCACGCATGGAAGTAAGAGGTATCGACGTTGACGTGGATATGCTCAACGCAATTAACTATGATCTTCGGGCGGAAGCGATTAAACTTTTGGAAGAGATAAGATCGTTGACCAAAGCCGATCTCAATCCAAACTCACCGCAGCAGCTAGCGAAAGTACTATTCGACGATCTGAAGTTACCGACAGGCAAGAAAACCAAGACAGGCTATTCGACAGATGCTAGAGTTCTGGAGAAACTCCGAGGCGTTCATCCTGTCGTAGACTTGATCTTGACTTATAGAGAAGTCGATAAACTTCGGGCGACGTTCGCAGAGGGACTGCTAAATGAGGTTGCACGAGACGGAAGGATCCACGCAACATTTTCACAGACCGTAGCTAGGACCGGTCGGATCTCTTCGGAGTCTCCTAATCTACATAATATACCGATTCGCTCTGAGCGAGGGAAGCGGTTTAGATCGATCTTTATAGCCCCACCAGGTGATCTTTTGGTGGTGGCGGATTACTCCCAGATTGAACTGCGAGTCATTGCTCATCTCTCTGAAGACGAAAACTTGGTGGCGGCTCTCAGCTCCGATCACGATGTTCATTCGGAGACCGCTTCAATGGTTTTTGGCGTTGACGTTGAAGATGTAACTTCAGACCAGCGATCCAAAGCCAAGATGGTCGCATACGGGTTAGCCTATGGTATGGAGGCCTATGGACTAGCCCAGCGTCTAAATGTCTCTACTTCGGAGGCTGAAGAGATATTAACCTCATTTTTTAGAGCGTTCCCGAAGGTTAAGACCTTCACCGAGAACTCAGTGAAAGAAGCTAGGAGGTTAGGCTATACCAAAACCCTATTTGGGCGAAGGCGATACTTCCCTGATCTGAACTCATCCAATCACTCCTTGAAGATGGCGGCCGAAAGGCAAGCTATGAACGCTGGGATCCAGGGTCTTGCTGCAGATATCTTCAAGATCGCCTTGCTTAAAGTAGAGGAAGAGTTATCCGGCCTAGACGCGCGTTTGATCCTTCAAATACATGACGAAGTCGTAGTTGAAAGTGAAAGTTCTCTGATCCCTCAAGTAGCGAAAATAGTTGAAGATGCAATGGTTCACGCGGCCGACCTAATAGTCCCTCTTGTGGTTAACGTAGGAGTTGGTGAGCGCTGGTCTGACGCGAAGTAGTTGGCCTGCTGACTTTCAACGTACCTTTTCGGGTTTCCCTGAAAGCGGCACCAGTTATTTAACAGACGGTAAATACTTTAGAGCAACTGATCGTTTTGATCGATTCTACGAAGCGATAGGGTAACATAGTTGAAATGGTCTTCGTCGATACCTTCAGGCGAAGTTCCATCAGTCTAGGAAAGAAGGCTCTAAGAAATATGACCGAAACATCATCCCCAGCAGAGTCTGCAGAGGGTGTATCTACCTCTGAGGAGCTAGTTTCCTCAGAATCACCAATTGTTCTTGATGACCTCGATGGTCTCTCTTTTGATGAGGCAATCGAAGGTACTATTATCAGCTTTGAAGACGGAGACCTTGTCAGAGGAAAAGTCGTAAAAGTAGATAAGGACGAAGTTCTTTTAGATATAGGATTCAAATCAGAGGGGGTAATCCCTGCCAAGGAGTTATCGATAAGACGTGATGTCAATCCGTCTGAAATTGTCTCTGTTGGAGAAGAGATTGAAGCCTTAGTCCTTCAAAAAGAGGACAAAGAAGGTCGACTGATCTTGTCGAAAAAGAGAGCTCAATATGAGAGAGCCTGGGGTGAGATCGAAGCCGTAAAAGAACGGGACGGGGTAGTAAAAGGTGTTGTCATTGAGGTGGTCAAAGGTGGCCTTATCGTAGATATCGGCCTTCGAGGTTTCTTGCCGGCTTCCTTGGTAGAGCTTCGTAGAGTGAGAGATCTTGCCCCTTACATTGGTAAAACCGTAGAGGCGAAGATAATCGAACTCGACAAAAACCGAAATAATGTCGTGCTCTCGAGGCGAGCCTTCCTTGAGGAAAACCAAAAAGAGCAAAGAGAAGAATTTCTCGACAACCTTCGCCCGGGCGATGTACGCAAGGGTGTTGTTTCTTCTATCGTTAACTTTGGCGTGTTTGTTGACCTGGGTGGGATGGATGGCTTGGTACACGTCTCAGAGCTATCTTGGAAGCATGTTGATCATCCATCCTCAGTAGTCCAAGTAGGCGACGAAGTGTCTGTTCTGGTTCTTGATGTCGACCACTCTAAAGAAAGAATCTCCTTATCTTTGAAAGCAACGCAGAGCGACCCATGGCAGGAGTTTGCGGACGCTCACAAAGTGGGAGAACTTGTATACGGACGAGTCACTAAAATTGTTCCCTTCGGCTGCTTCATTCAAGTGGCTGACGGTATTGAAGGCCTTGTGCACATATCGGAGATGGCTCTGCATCATGTTGATCTTCCCGAGC
The DNA here is from genome assembly GCA_021785255.1 of Actinomycetes bacterium. Classification (GTDB taxonomy): domain Bacteria; phylum Actinomycetota; class Acidimicrobiia; order Acidimicrobiales; family Acidimicrobiaceae; genus Ferrithrix. Next base: position 15,968 of record JAJYGA010000075.1, on the reverse strand, counting down.
GGGTCGTCTCTCCAGGTGAAGAACTTTGGGTGAAGATTATCGATATTGATCTTCAGCGTAGGCGAATATCTCTGTCAATTAAACAAGCTGCTGAAGGCGGCGAGGTAGCTGCGGAGTACCAAGAAGCGTTTGGCGAGCATAACTATGATGAGTATGGAAACTATATCGGTCCTTATGCAGCAGTCGAGTTTACTCCCGAGACGGAGTCCCAGGCTGCGTGGGCTGAGTATGTAGCGGAAACCTTTGGAACACCTAGTGAAGCTAGCACGACAGAAGGCGCCGGTAACGGTGACTCGGACGAGGACTCTGTTAGCGGTAGTGATGATTCCGATACTGAAGGCTAGCCATCAGATCTGACTTAACCTCGCTAGGATGAGGTCATTTGCCAAGGTTTTGGGTGAGGATACCTTTATAGGTGTTCTCACCCTTTGAACTTTTGGTGGCGTTTGCTTGGAGGAAACGTGTTTAGTAGTCAGGTTTGATTCGACCGTGTGCATTTTAGGGCCATAGGACTAAATGTAGTTTTTGTTTGGGTTGCCATAAGCCTCACCGTAGACTTGAGTTTATGCTGAAAGTTGGTCTTACGGGAGGAATCGGGTCTGGTAAATCTGCCGTGAGCGACCTTTTACGAAGGAAAAATGGCGTTGTTGTTGTTGATGCAGATGCGATTGCTCGGGAGGTTGTTGCTCCAGGACAACCAGGCTTGGCTTGGGTGGTCTCTGAGTTCGGCACCGATATTGTGACGAAATCTGGAGAACTTGATCGCAAGAAGCTAGCCTCGATCGTGTTTAAAGACACTGAAAAACTAGCGAAGCTCAACGGTATCTTGCATCCACTGATACGTGAAAGGATAATGGATACTGTACTGAAGTGGGAAAGTGAAGCACGCTATAGGGTGGGAATTCTTGTAGTTCCACTGTTGGCAGAGACTGGTCGTGAAAGATATCCAGTAGACAAGGTTGTGGTGGTGGATGTCGATGAAGATACTGCATTAAAAAGACTTATTGACAAACGGGGGATGACTGAGGCAGAAGCCAAGAGTCGTATTGCAAATCAGATGAAAAGGAGTGAAAGACTCGCTCTGGCAGACTATGTAATCCCGAACTCTGGTTCCTGGGATGAGATGGAGGTCGAGGTGGGGAAGTTTGTCGATTGGTTGACCCGCTGCTCGGATCATAGGGAGTAATAGTAGAATCTAAGTGTGCCGCCCTTCAAAGTCCATTCATCGTACGCTCCGGCAGGTGATCAGCCCAAGGCGATAGAGATGCTGGCTAACGGCATATTAAAGGGTCATCGATTTCAGACGCTTTTAGGAATAACTGGATCTGGGAAAAGTGCAACAGTGGCATGGCTAATTGAAAAGGTTCAAAAGCCAACCTTGATCATCGCGCACAATAAGTCATTAGCTGCCCAGCTTGCTTCGGAGTATAGAGCGTTTTTTCCTGAAAATAAAGTCGAGTACTTTGTTTCTTACTATGACTACTATCAGCCCGAAGCCTACTTACCTACGTCTGACACCTACATTGAAAAAGATGCAACTATAAATGATGAGATTGATCGGTTACGGCACTCCGCAACTTCTGCGTTACTGACCCGGCGAGACACCATTGTGGTAGCGTCGGTGTCTTGTATCTATGGTCTGGGATCTCCTGAGGAGTATCGAAAGCAGATTGTGCCTTTAACGGTGGGTGCCGATTACGAGATCTCTAACGTACTAGCCTCTCTGGTCTCGATAAATTACGAGCGTAACGATATGAACTTGGTTCGGGGCAAGTTCAGACTCCGGGGCGACACTCTCGAGGTTCATCCGTCGTATGAAGAGACGGCACTTAGAGTTGAGTTTTTTGGGGATACTGTGGAACGGATCATGAGGTTCGATGTTTTGACTGGAGACGTCATAGATGAACTTCAGGAGTTTGTAGTTTTTCCCGCCACCCATTACTTGGCTGATACGGATCGCATGAAGTCAGCTATTACTTCGATTGAGGATGAACTTTCTGGACGCTTGAGGGAGCTTGAAGGTCTGGGAAAGTTGCTAGAAGCGCAACGACTGCGCATGAGAACTCAGTTTGATCTAGAGATGCTCCAAGAGGTTGGATCTTGCAGTGGTATTGAGAACTACTCTAGGCATCTAGATGGACGTAACCCCGGAGAACCTCCGTATACGTTGCTGGATTTTTTCCCCGAAGACTATCTTTTGATTGTCGATGAGTCGCACGTGGCGATTCCGCAGATTCATGGACAGTATGCGGGAGATCGGTCTCGGAAAGAGACTTTGGTTGACTTTGGATTCCGACTACCTTCTGCACTAGATAACCGTCCTTTACGTTTTGACGAGTTTTACGAAAGAATAAACCAATGCGTATTTCTCTCGGCCACGCCATCAAAATATGAAATAGCGCAATCGAGCCAGGTTGTGGAGCAGATAGTTCGACCCACTGGCCTTTTAGATCCGAAAGTTGAAGTCAGACCTACTGAGGGCCAAATAGACGATTTGATCAAAGAAGCGACGGAACGAATAAAGCAAGGTAACAGAGTATTAGTCACAACCCTGACTAAGAAGATGGCTGAGGACTTGACGGACTACCTCTTGGAGTTAGGACTTCGAGTTAGATATCTGCATTCAAACATCGAGACGCTGGAGAGAATTGAGATTCTTAGGGATTTGAGAGTCGGAGAGTTTGACATTCTTGTAGGTATAAATCTCCTCCGAGAAGGCTTGGACCTGCCGGAGGTGTCTTTGGTCGCCATATTGGACGCTGATAAGGAAGGTTTTTTGCGTTCTGAAACTTCCCTTATCCAGACGATAGGTAGGGCTGCGAGGAATGAGAACGGTTTTGTGATACTTTACGCCGATCGTGTAACGGATTCAATGAAAAGGGCGGTCAGTGAGACTAACCGTAGACGATCGTTGCAAGATATCTACAACAAGGAACACGGAATTAACCCCAAGACGATCCGCAAAGCTGTCTCTGACATCTTGGATCAACTCCGTCCGGATAGGACGGTTGTTCCTAATTTGAGAGCATCGAAGGTCTCCAAGAAGTATGGAAACTTGGGTTCCGATGAGCTTTCAGGTCTCATCCGCACTTTGGAGAAAGAGATGCACGAGGCGTCTGCTGATCTTAGGTTTGAGTACGCGGCTAGACTTAGAGATGAAATCAAGGAACTTACTGCAATGTTGTCGGACTCTAGATAACCAGGTCTGTACCCAAACCGGCAAAAGTCATGGGAGTTTGGTCTGCGGATTTTGGCAATTCATGCGGGTCTAGTATAATCTTGGCCCTGTCAGTCGTTATTTTGTCGTTTGGTTTTTGAGCTAATGACTACTGCAGTGCAACTTCGAGTCGGTTCGCGCAGTTTATTTGGTGCAAATTAAAGGCAGTTAAGTCGCGTCTTTGTACTGTTTGATATTGGAAAAGAGTTTCACAGGTAGTTTAGGTTAAGGTTTGTGTGAGCTACGCTAGAGTAAGAGCCAGTTGGAACCAAGGGTCATTACTACCACTGTCAATTAGCATCTTGGTATTGGTCTCTTTGGGTGCGATAGAGAATCTTGGTATCGCAACGGCAATGCCCATGGTCGAAAAGGAGTTCGGACATGTCGGTCTTTATGGCTGGGTATTTGCGGCATACAGCCTCTCTTCTCTTTTTGGCGGTTCGTTTTTCGGTGTCGTCGGTGACCGATACTCTCTCAGACTGGCACTGGGCACTGCGGTTGTTGTATTCAGCGTGGGGCTAACTCTGGGTGGAGGTTCCACCTCTATGTTTGGCCTCGTCGGAGCCCGAATGATACAAGGTTTTGGTTATGGGGGGTTTGTCGTTCTTCCCTACATGATGATAAGTCGATACTTTGAGGGAGCTCAAAAGGCAAAGATGCTGGCGGCTATGGCTAGCGCGTGGATTGTACCATCGCTTTTTATTCCACCTGTGGCGGGAGTGGTGGCAGAGGCTTGGAGTTGGAGGCTTGTATTCTTGGGAGTCATTCCTATAGCATTGGCATCTGGTATGCTCGCTAACCACGCGCTTACAAAAGTAGAAGGTGGCTCAAAAGAGCATGCCAGGCGTGACGTACCTCTGAGGTCTATGTTGTCCAGAACTCTTAGCGGACTTGGAAGCGCTATCTCTGTCGGAGCTATAGTCATTGCACTTAGCATCAGAGATCCCTTGATTAAGTACCTTGTTGTTTTTTGTGGCGTTTTGTTATTTGTTCTTTCAGTATCAAGGCTTGTGAACACTTCTGGATTGTATAAACGCGGTGACACGCTGTTGATACTGTTTGTCCGTGGGCTTTCAAGTTTTGCATTTTTCGGTATAGAGTCCTTTTTGCCGTTTGTCCTTTTCAGCGTCAAGAAGATGCCGATTACCGAGGCGGGGTTAGTGCTGACGGCATCCTCGTTTTCGTGGACGGCCGGATCTTGGTTGCAGGCGCGTGCTTCGCAAAGTGTGTCTTATAAGGTTCGTGTCGCTATAGGTCTTGGAATATTTATGTTAAGTCTTGGCGCGCTATGGTTGAACTTTTGGGACGCTAATCTCCAGGGAGCTTTAAGCGTTGTAGTATGGTTCGTCGCAGGCGCAGGCATGGGGGTGGTGTATCCTTCGGTGACGTTGGCGGGATTAGGTTCAGCTCAAACAGGGAGCGATGGACAGCTTTCTTCGCTGTTGCAGATCTTTGATACAGGCGGGTTTGCTCTATCCACTGGCGTGTTTGGCTTGGTACTTGCAAGTGGGGTCAATCATCTATCTGTAAGCTTGCGTATCGCTCGCTATAGCATTAACTATGAAGTCATAATTGTGGTCGCCTTGGTCGCAACTCTTGCAGCTTTAGTCTTGGCACTCTCTGGTCGTTACTCTTTTTTGAGGTCTTAAGCATGCCAATTAAAGTTGCCGATGGTTGGCCACTCAATAAAACAGCGCTGTTTTAGGCGATTAAGGAATGCGGAATTGGCGAGCTTTCGTTGTTCTGTAAAAAAGTGAATTGAAGTCTCTAGGATCAAAAGAGAAGCTTTGTAGATGGTTATGCGCGCTAGGAGCAAAGGTAGTTGCCTGAAAGAATATTAGTCAAAGGTGCAAGAGAGCACAACTTAAAAAATATTGATATCGAGATACCTAGAGACAAGCTTTCCGTCTTCACCGGTCTGTCTGGCTCAGGTAAGTCGTCCCTAGCATTTGACACAATATTTGCTGAAGGGCAGAGGCGCTATGTTGAATCTTTGTCTGCATATGCTAGACAGTTCCTCGGTTTGATGGAGAAACCAGACGTCGACTTCATCGACGGACTTTCTCCGGCTATCTCAATAGACCAAAAGTCAACCTCTAAAAATCCTCGTTCCAGCGTAGGAACTGTTACAGAGATTTACGACTATCTAAGACTTTTATACGCTCGTGTTGGCACACCACACTGTCCTAACTGCGCCAAGGAGGTCTTTAGACAGACGCCGCAGGAGATTGTGGATCGCGTGTTGAACCTGGAAGAAAAAACGAGGGCGTTGGTAGTAGCCCCTCTGGTGAAGGGGAGAAAAGGTGAATATAGCGCGCTGCTCGACGATCTCTCCAAAAAGGGATACGCTCGTGTGCTTGTTGACGGCACCGTCTATGAACTGTCCGACCGGAAAGAGATTCAACTAGCACGCTACGAACAGCACGATATCTCTGTGGTTGTCGACCGGCTTGTGGTAAATGCAAAACAGAACCGTCGCATCACTGACTCAGTTGAGACGGCTCTAGCTCTTTCTGGAGGTTCGGTAGAGATCCATGTTTTGGACTCTGAATCATCTACCCAATCCGTGATGATATTTTCTGAGGATCTTGCTTGTAGTGAATGTGGGATCTCTTTAGGTACATTTGAACCACGGAACTTTTCGTTCAACACGCCATATGGTGCTTGTGCAACTTGTGATGGGATAGGAACCAAGTTCGAAGTCGATCCTGACTTGGTGATTGCTGATCCCACTTTGTCGATCTTGCAGGGAGTAATCGCACCTTGGGCAAATCAAAGGTCTTCTTACTTTGAGAGGCTGGTTGAGGCAGTTGCCAAGAAGAACAACATTCCGTTGAACGTACCGTGGTCCAAGCTTTCTGAAAACGACAGGAAGGTTCTCCTCTACGGTGTTGAAGCTCCGGTTGTAGTTACCTATGCTTCTCGTTACGGAGGAAAACGGAGCTTCTCGATGAACTATGAGGGCGTGGTGCCTTATCTCCATCGACGACACTCAGAGGCTGAGAGTGATGCCGCCAGGCTTCAAGTCGAGGGATACATGCGTGAGGTGTCCTGTCCTAGTTGTCATGGGGCTCGACTGAAGCCAGAGTCCCTTACCGTAACGGTCGGTGACCTTTCAATCTTTGACTTTACCTCCTTGTCAGTCGCGGAGGAGTTGAAGAAGATTGCGTCGTTGAGTCTGACAGATAGACAATGGTCTATCGCTCGCCAGGTCGTAAAAGAGATATCAGGACGACTTCAGTTCTTAGAAGATGTGGGACTTGGGTATCTAACTCTTACGCGTGCTGCTCGAACGCTTTCAGGTGGAGAAGCACAGAGAATACGGCTTGCCTCTCAAATAGGTTCTGGTCTTGCAGGCGTGCTTTACGTACTGGACGAACCGTCTATCGGACTACATCAACGCGACAACCGACGGCTTATTGATACTCTGATGAAACTGAGGGATCAAGGTAACACTGTCATAGTTGTAGAACATGACGATGAAACCATTAGAGCTGCTGATTACGTTGTTGACATTGGTCCGGGAGCCGGAGAACATGGCGGGTATGTTGTTTATGCTGGTGAAGTTGAAGGACTCTACGACAACGTAGACTCTTTGACTGGGAAATATCTCTCTGGAAAGATGAAGATAGAGGTTCCAACGCAACGAAGAACTCTTGGTGAACAGTTCGTACGCATTGAAGGGGCTCGAGAAAATAACCTGAAAGGAATAGACGTCACATTTCCTCTTGGTGTTTTTGTCGCTGTCACCGGAGTGGCAGGGTCAGGTAAGTCAACGTTAGTAAATGAAATCTTGCTCAAAGCATTGAGAACAGCTGTGTATAACTCTAAAGAAGTAGCTGGTAGACATAGAAGAGTTATAGGGGCAGAGGCCGTAGACAAAGTTGTAGATATCGACCAGTCTCCCATTGGCCGTACCCCGCGTTCAAACCCAGCCACCTATACAGGCGTCTTTGATCACGTCAGAAAGCTATTTGCACAAACACAAGAGGCAAGAGCGAGAGGGTATCTGCCTGGGAGGTTTTCTTTTAATGTAAAAGGAGGACGCTGTGAAGCTTGCCATGGAGATGGCACTTTGAAGATTGAGATGAATTTCCTCCCTGATGTTTATGTAACTTGTGAGGTTTGCAAGGGAGCTAGATACAATCGGGATACCTTAGAGGTGCAGTGGAAAGGCAAAAATATCTCAGAAGTGCTTTCCTTGCCGATCAGCGAGGCGCTCGAGTTTTTCTCAAATCAGCCCAGTATATCTCGCTACCTTGAAACGTTGTATAAAGTTGGTCTTGGCTACGTCCGCCTCGGTCAGTCTGCCACTACCCTTTCAGGCGGCGAAGCACAAAGAGTAAAGCTAGCAACGGAGTTGGCCAAACGTCCTACTGGACACACGGTGTATGTGTTGGATGAGCCAACCACAGGATTGCACTTTGAGGACGTGAGGAAACTCTTGATTGTCCTGCATTCCCTCGTGGATCAAGGCAACTCTGTGGTGGTAATAGAGCATAACTTGGATGTGGTCAAGACTGCTGATTGGGTCATTGATCTCGGGCCTGAAGGCGGCGATCTAGGTGGGGAGTTAGTAGTCACGGGGACTCCTGAGGAGGTTGCGAAAAGTTCACTTGGGTATACATCTTTGTATCTGAAACACGTCTTGGAGGTCTAATTCCTATTAATAAAGTGGGTAGACATTGATTGCAGAAAAACCTGCCACTTCTCTCATCCCGGAGGGGCCGGGTTCGTATATCTTTAAAGACCGTGAATCCAGGGTCATATACGTTGGAAAGGCCAAGTCATTAAGGTCCCGTTTGTCGAGTTACTTTAATAACGAAGCACAACTCCCAGCAAAGACTCAGGCCATGTTGGCGGCGTCATCATCGGTTGAGTGGATTCAAGTGGCAAGCGAAGTCGAAGCACTAATACTTGAGTACAACCTAATCAAAGAACATCGACCGCGCTATAACGTGAGGCTCCGAGATGACAAGTCGTATCCTTATCTTGGCATTACTACGTCAGAAGACTGGCCAAGGGCAATAGTGACTCGTGGATCTTTGCGACCCAAGGATAAGTACTTTGGTCCATATCCACAAACAGGCGCAATCCGCGAGACACTTGATTTACTGACCAAGACTTTTCGTCTCCGCAGCTGTTCAAACGCGAAGTTCGTCCGTCAGCAACGCATAGGAAAACCTTGTCTCTTGTATCACATTGACCGTTGTCTTGGTCCATGTATAGGTGCAGTAGATCACGATTCGTATAACGAGACCGTTGAGGGCATGTCGAGGGTTCTAAAGGGAGACTCCGACTGGATCGTCAAGCGTTTGGAGATGGACATGACAAGCGCTGCGAAAAACCTTGAGTTTGAGACGGCGGCGAGGATTAGGGATAGGTTGAACTCGTTGCGAACTGCCGTTGAAAAACAAGAGATTGTGTCATCACGATCAGACAACTTTGACGTCTTGGGGTACTTTGAGGACGAACTCGAAAGTTTTGGTCAACTTATTCTTGTGCGTAAGGGGAAGGTAGTTGGAAGAGCGAGTACTGCTTTGGACAAAGCAGAGAGCATAGAGAAACCTTTTGTAGTTGAAAAGCTTTTAGAAGCTTTTTATGAGGACTTGGTGTCTGAGGTTCCAGCTATTGTATTTGTGCCGGAACTTCCCGGCGACTTTGAGCTCGTGGTACCGTGGCTGGCCAACAAACGCAACAGTAAGGTCGAACTGAAGGTTCCTAAACGTGGTCAAAAGCTTGCCCTGTTGAAGATGGCCGAGACAAATGCCAAGTGGGAGTTTGAAAGATCAAGAGTTAAAAGAGCGACAGATCATAATGCACGGTCCGAAGCGTTGGTCGGGCTCAAGGATGCTTTGGGATTAAAAGAAGCTCCACTGCGAATTGAATGCTACGACATGAGTCACCTTCAAGGAACCAACTACGTAGGATCTATGGTTGTAATGGAAGATGGTCTCTTGAAGCGATCAGACTACCGAAGATTCAAAGTATCTTCTCCAAAGAACGATGACTACGCTGCGATGGAGGAAGTGCTACGAAGGAGACTGCTCAAAGAGAACGAGAAACACGACGGCGATGAAGCAGTGATGCTGGACAACCCTCGCCAAAGAAGGTTTGCATACTCTCCAAACTTGATCGTAGTAGATGGCGGTAAAGGCCAGCTGAACGTGGCTGTACGTGTGGTGAAAGAGCTTGGTTTGGATGATCGTATCGAACTTGCTTCATTGGCTAAGGAGTTTGAAGAGATCTTTATCCCAACGAAGGAAGATCCTATCCGCTTGCCAAGAAGTTCCCAAGCACTTTACCTGGTAAAGCTTTTGAGAGACGAGGCTCACCGTTTTGCCATAACTTTTCACAAATCTTTACGAGCAAAGGCTATGAAGAAAAGCTTCCTTGATGACGTTCCGGGGCTTGGAGAAAAGAGAAAGACTTTACTGTTGTCTAAAGTTGGTTCCTTGTCTAAGGTTATCTCTGCAAGCGACGAAGAGATAGAGTCGTGGGTATTTCTTCCTAGAGATGTAAGGAATCGTCTCAAGTCGGAGATAACTACACGGAGGTAGATTCAGGCGCGTTGAGATAGCCTTGTGGTGTGGACGACGATGTAAATAACAAAGAGATGGAAGTTGCTAACCTTGAACTGTGGGAGAGTCACGCGAAATGGTGGCAGGATAACTTCTCCGAGGGAGCTGATCCCGAGTATGAGGAGCAGATTCTGCCGATCGTCTCTAACTGGGCAAAAGGTCACCGATCGGTTCTTGAAGTTGGCACTGGCGAAGGTCAAGTGCTTCGGAGGATACTGACAACAACGCCTAGCTCCGTAGAGATCGCCGTTGGAGTAGATCCCTCTCAGGCACAAGTAGAGGTGGCAAAGGTTCGTTCTGAGTCCATGGAGGTGCTTAGGGCCAGTGCTCCTAGACTCCCTTTTGCTAGCGGCTCCTTCGACCTTGTGGTGGCATGTCTGGTATTTGAACACATATTAGAGGTTGAAGAGGCAATATCTGAGGTTGCCAGAGTGTTAAAGATGTCAGGCACATTTATACTTCTTTTGAACCACCCTTTGTTGCAAACACCTGGAAGTGGTTGGATAGACGATCACATTCTTATGGAGCAGTACTGGCGAATAGGTGAGTACTTAAAAGAAGACGTCTCAATAGAAGAGGTGCAAAAAGATATATTTATTCCATTTGTACATCGCCCGCTTTCTAGATATATAAATTTGCTGGTGCAAAACGGTCTCTATGTGGAAGAGATGCTTGAGCCATCTCCTCCAGAGGGATTTCTTGCAAAAGCATGGGAGTATGAAGAAGCGGCTTCCATTCCAAGACTACTTGCAATGCGAACGACCAAGAAGCGAGGATGAGGTGTCGCTAGTATTAATCTCGGGAATGTCTGGTGCAGGCAGGTCTTCAGTCGCAGCTGCGTTGGAAGATGTTGGCTGGTTCGTGATAGACAATATGCCTCCAGCGCTGATGCCCAAGGTGGTGGAGCTTGCAGAGTCTATGAAAGACCCGACTCCTCCGTTGGGACTAGTTGTTGGCAGAGAGGTTGCCTTGGATATTACCTCTTTGGTGGAAGCAATTGAACTATTAAAAGAACAAGTTCCTTCAACTAGGGTAGTTTTCTTGGATGCCTCAGACGACGCGTTGATTCAGCGCTATGAGGGGACGAAGCGGCGTCATCCCATCCCGGGCGACAGCGTACTGGAGTCAATTCACAGAGAGCGGGAGATTCTTTCTAAGGTGAAAGATCTCGCTGACATAGTGATAGACTCATCCGATCTCTCGGTACATGACTTAAGATCTCGAGTGTATGAGGTCTTTACGGCCGAGGGTGGTACGGCTGAAATGAGAGTGATCATTAATTCTTTTGGATACAAATACGGCCTTCCTCGAGATGCAGATCTAGTCTTCGACTGTCGCTTTTTGCCTAACCCATACTGGGATAAGTCCCTAAGGGAACAGACTGGCCTTGATCAAGGGGTAAGGGACTTTCTGCTAGCTCGATCTGAGGTCAACGAGTTTTTGGATGTTCTGGAATCCTTCGTGGGTTACCTGCTCCCGAAGTTCAAGCAAGAAGGAAAATCCTATCTTTCGGTGGCAATCGGCTGTACGGGAGGTAAGCACAGGTCCGTATTTCTTGCTGAAGAGCTACGCAAGTGGATTGAGTCCACAGGCGGACGAGTCTCAGTACGCCACCGCGACTTTGAGAAGTAGTGATGTCGAAGTTCGAAGCGTCAACAACCTCCACTAGAGGACGAAAACTTAATACTGTGTGTATTCTTGGTGGCGGTCACGGTCTCGAAGCTTCCATCAGAGCTGCTTTGCAGATTGCAGAAGAGGTTACAGCCGTTGTTAGCGTAGCTGACGATGGTGGTTCTTCTGGACGATTGCGAGAAATGTTTGGACTGATTCCTCCCGGTGACATGCGTAGATGCATGGCTTCTTTCTTGCCGAATGAGTCATCAATGAAACAGATAATTGAGTACAGGTTTCAAGAGGGTGAGTTTAAAGATCATGCTCTTGGAAACTTAATATTTCTTGCAGCTTTAGACGTTTTAGGTTCTACATGCAGGGCTTCGGAGTTCATGACCGAACTTTTTGGGGTATCTGGGAGAGTGCTGCCGACTTCTGAAGAACCATTGACCCTTTGTGCTCGGCTGCAAGATGGTCGTGAGATAAGGGGCCAGGTGCATGTGCATCTGTCAAGGGACATTGACCAGGTGTGGGTCGAGCCAGCATCTTTGACAGCCCCGCAAGAGACGGTCGCGGCGATTGAGGGTGCAGATCTTGTACTCTTAGGGCCTGGATCTCTTTTTACGAGTGTCTTGGCGGCGGCCGTTGTTCCTTCGGTGAGAGAAGCACTTTGCAGAGCCAAGGGCAAGGTAGTGTTCATTGGAAATCTCAAGCAACAGCCTAACGAGACCTTGGGGCTTACGATGACAGAGCAGATACTTGCGGTTAGCCGCCACGAGATACGCTTCGATGCTGTTGTATTGGACAATACCTTGATCTCAGATGTACGCAGCGAAGAGATCGACCAGGAGATAGTGTTTTCTGAGCTAGCGAACTTGACTGGAGCGTCTCATGACGCTACGTTGTTAGCAAAGATTCTTGAGTCGACGTTCTTATAGGTGTTGCGGAATTTTTCCACTAATTGTTAGATAGCCATACTCTAGCGCTCACTAGGGACTATTATTTACACAATATTTAGACGACTCGAGATAGAAATTTAGAGAATCTCTTTTGAGTTGTAGATTTACTAGTGCAAGGAGTGAGGAGATGTCTTTGAAAGTCGGCATCAATGGATTTGGTAGAATTGGCCGAAACTTTTTGCGAGCCGCCCTTGAAAGAGGAGAAGATATTGAGATTGTAGGAGTGAACGATCTAACATCACCTCATACCAACGCGCATCTTTTAAAGTACGACTCAACTCAAGGACGACTTCCCTTCGAAGTCTCCGTTATAGACGGTTTTATCTGTGTAGGTAGTCAAAAGATGAAGGTTTTGGCTGAGACAGACCCGAAGGCGCTGCCGTGGTCTGAACTAGGTGCTGACGTCGTCATCGAATCCACCGGTCGCTTTACCGATGGATTGAAAGCGGCGGCCCACATTGAAGCAGGAGCTAAGAAGGTAGTTATCTCTGCTCCGGGAACCAACGTAGATGCAACGTTCTTGGTTGGAGTAAACGATCACGAATACGACTCAAAGAAACATTCAATTGTATCGAACGCGTCGTGTACTACAAACTGTTTTGTTCCGATGATCAAGGTTCTTGACGACACCTTTGGAGTCATGAACGGACTTATGACCACTGTACATGCGTATACAAACGATCAGAACCTTTTGGATCTCGCGCATAGCGACATGAGAAGGGCACGAGCAGCGGCTGTCAATATCGTACCTTCTTCCACTGGCGCAGCGAGAGCTACGTCACTTGTGTTACCACAGATGAAGGGAAGACTTGACGGTAGCTCGTTGCGTGTGCCTGTTGTTGACGGATCTATCACAGATGCAACGGTCGTTTTGAATGGTACTTTCAGCGTTGCCGATATCAACGCGGCGTTCGAACAAGCAGCCTCCGAGGGTCCTCTTGCCAAGGTCCTCGTCTATTCAGAGGATCCGCTGGTCTCTTCTGATATCGTTGGTTCGCCTGCATCTTGCACCTTCGATTCGAAGCTTACGCTGGCGATGGATCTGGGAAATGGTACGACTTTGGCAAAAGTTTTTGGTTGGTACGATAATGAGTGGGGATACTCGAATCGTCTTTTGGACCTCACCATGGTTGTCGGCAGCCAGATATAGATGAACGTCATAAAGTGCGTTTGGACAGTGTTTGGGGTGATCGTGTGAGTCTGCCGAAGTTGGAAGAGTTAGATAATTTGGCTGGGAAAAGGGTGCTTGTACGGGCAGATCTCAATGTGCCGCTTGTCGAATCTGGTGGTGTGATCCGTGTAGGTGATTCTTTTCGAATAGAAGCAACGATTCCCACTCTGGATTGGTTGTTGAGAGAAGGCGCCGAAGTATCGGTATGTTCTCACCTGGGGCGTCCTAAAGGGGCAGTCGTACAACGCTACTCGATGGCACCTGTTCGAGAGGCATTAAATGAGAGATTGCCAGCTGTCAAGGTACTTGAAAATCTCAGATTCAATCCAGGGGAAGAGGCAGGATCGGTAGAATTTGCTCGGGAGCTAGCTGACGGCTACGACTACTATGTCTTTGATGCTTTTGGAGCGGCGCATCGCCGTCACGCATCTGTAGTGTGGGTTCCGACGCTACTGCCATCGGTTGCAGGAATGAACATGACTTTAGAGGTTGAGAAACTCTCAACTTTAATATACTCGCCGACTTCGCCATACGTAGCGGTTGTAGGTGGTGCTAAAGTTTCCGACAAGCTCGGGCTCTTGACTAGTCTAATTGAGAAGGTGGATAAGGTTATCGTTGGCGGCGCTATGGCGTTCACTTTTTTAGTTGGCCAAGGCGTCAAGGTAGGCAACTCGTTGGTTCAAGATGAGATGATTGATAAGTGCATTGAACTAATGGCAACTGGAAAGATTCTCCTGCCCGAAGACTTTGTGGCACTAGAGACGGGCAAACCATTTGGAATCAGTGACGGTGAACAGACGCAGCAGATCTTTGAAGGAGACATTCCAGACGGCTGGTTAGGACTGGATATCGGACCTGAGAGTGCCAAGCGCTTCTCTGAGGAAATATCACAAGCAGCTTCACTGTTGTGGAACGGTCCCATGGGAGTTTACGAAGACCCACGCTTTGCCGGAGGAACCATCGCCGTAGCAAGAGCTGTGGCTACCTCTAAAGCTTACAGCGTCGTAGGTGGTGGAGACAGTGCTGCAGCTCTCAGAAAAGAAGGTCTGGCAGACGGTGTCTCTCATCTATCTACCGGCGGGGGTGCTTCTTTGGAGTTTATTGAAAAGGGTACGTTGCCTGGGATTGAAGCGCTTACTGAGCGACTAGGTTGGCGTTGAGTATTCAATGAATTCAGTACTTGTCCAAGGTTCGCTTAGTTACATGTAGGGGAGTTGCCAAATGGCTTCCAAATCTAGGGATTATGCGGCTAAAGCCAATCCTCGTAATGGAAGATGCAGGCTAATTTCAGGAAATTGGAAGATGAACCTAAACCATTTGGAGGCGATCTCTCTGGTCCAGAAGTTACACTATTCCTTTAGGGAGAGTGATTACCACTTTGCCGAGATATCGGTGCATCCGCCCTTTACGTCATTACGCTCTATTCAGCTTTTGCTTGAAACTGATCGTGTCCCCATATCACTTGGCGCCCAAGACTGTTACTTTGAGAGTTCAGGGGCTTACACAGGCGAGATCTCTGCGAGCATGTTGGGTAAGCTGGGAGTACGATATGTAATTGTGGGTCATTCCGAGCGTAGAGAACTGTTTGGTGAGACCGATGAGATCGTGGCTAAGAAGGCTAACGCCGTAATTGCATCTCAGATGACTCCGATAGTGTGCGTTGGGGAGTCTATGTTTCAACGTGAAGAGAAACAAACTGAGACTGTAATAAAATCCCAAGTTGAGGCGGTGGTGTCTTCGATGAGTTCTGAACTCTGTGAGGAACTTGTTTTTGCCTATGAACCTAAATGGGCGATCGGCTCAGGTATCCCTGCTGAATCCCAAGATGCAGTAGTTGGCGCCAATGCAGTTAGGGCTGCTGTCTCAAAGTACCATGGCGAGATGGTTGCCAATAAAGTGCGTGTTCAATACGGAGGGTCAGTTAATTCGGCCAACGCTAAGGAGTTCTTGGATCAGGCGGAAATAGACGGGCTTTTGGTTGGAGGAGCTAGCCTAACGGCAGAGGCCTTTACTGCGATAGTTCAAGCTTAGGAGCTAGGAAAGTTGTTAACTGTTGTTTTAGTCGTTCTGCAAGTCATCTCATCGCTGTCGATGATCATCTTTATCTTGGTGCACAGCGGGAAGGGTGGCGGATTATCAGATATGCTGGGTGGCACTTTGAACGCGACTGCATCTGGTTCGACGGTGGCAGAGCGTAATTTGGATAGAATTACGGTCGTTTTGGGACTGGTGTTTGTATTTACGTCTGTCGCTCTTGCAATTAGACTTAATACTCCATGAAGATAACATAGGCATGAGGCCAGAGTTCCTCTAGGTGCTTTGTAATCAGTCATTGGTCTTACTACCGTAGTGACATCCTCCCCGCCCTTACGGACGAGGCTTCCAAAGTCGCTCATGCGACCTCGGCTGGTTGACGTTTCATCGGGTCG